>CAZANS010000013.1:0-19348 GCA_964486565.1 uncultured Victivallales bacterium | reverse complement strand
GGCAAGTTTTGTCCCGGCGGTTTCTCAAGGAGGTGAAAGATGAAAAGTGGGTTTTCAGGTCTCGCGTTGATGTTGGCTGTGCTTATGCCGGCCTTCATGCTTACAGGTGTTCTGACAGCCGAGGGAAACGAGGCCGATGAAGCTGAGGATGCCGAGCTCGTGTCAATGTCCCCGGAGCAGGTGGCAAGTTTCGTGAAGGCTCTGCCGGAGTTCCTCAAAGCGTTCCCCGAGTACAGCCCTATGCGGCAGGGGCTGGGGGCACCTGTCGTCAGCTTGGAGAATTTGCCCGCCGATCAGAAGCTGCGCAAGCTCAACCAGTTCTCCGTGAAAAACGGATACAAGGACTTCGAAGAGTTCACAAGCCATTTCTCGGGCGCCCTGACCGCCTATACATACTTGAAGACCCTCGAGGCCAAGGAGATGTTCGAAGCCCAGGTCAAGAGCCTTCCTCCTGTGACGGCGGCTATTATCTCGGCGCAGATGGCTCCCCTGCTGCAGTCTATGGAGGAACTTAAAAAATCCGTGTCTCCAAAGCTTGTCCAGGCGTTGAAGCCACACATGCAGGAGATGGATAAGATAATGGGCATCAAGAAGTAGTGCACGGATAGATGCCTGCAACGAAGACTAACATAGCTCTCAAGGAAAGTCTGGTGCTCCTGGCTTTCCTTGCAATAATACTCTTCCTGCCTCTGGGGATTCTGAGGTTCTTCGGCCAGACGGCATGGACTGAGGTGGCATGGCGCGAGGGCACAGATATCGCCATGCTGGAATGGACAAGCGCATTTTTCCATGTATTTCTGTTTTTGCTTTTGATCGAGCACTACAAGACGAGCCGCAGGGCAGAGTTTGCATTTCTCGCATGCGGCTTCCTGTGCATGGGGATAATGAACTTCTTTTATTCCACCATCGTACCGGGAAGCGAGAGCGCAATGTGCCTTAGGATCTCCACTCTCATCCTAGGCGGAGCATTCTTCTCCCTGTCGGTCCTGGGCGGGAAATCAGACAAACCCGCCGACATCCCAGGGGTCACGGTCAAGTTCATCCTGCCAGGGTTGTTGCTCGCCGGTCTTTGCATCTGGGGGGCAATCTCGCTCGACCAACTGATCCCGAACATGCTTACACCCTCGGGGAATGTCTCTCTTTTCGGCCGATTGGTGCTCATCCTTCCATGCCTGCTGTTCTTTTTCAATGCATTGTTCTGGCTACACATATACATCAAGGAGAAAAACAGGGTAGACTTCCTTTTCGCAACGGTAATCCTCGTGTTCGCGCAAATGACTCTTCTCATGCGCGGGGCAAGCACATGGGGGATAATATGGTGGTTGCTGCATATTGTGATCTTCGTCGCAGTTCTGGTGGCATGCGTCTACATGCTGGTGCTGAGCGTATACAGGTCAATAGTATGGAAGCTGGTATTTTCTCTTGGGCTGGCTTTCTCCCTTACAGTGCTCCTGGCATCGGGCATCATGCAGAGTGCCTCCGAGAGACAGTTCCTAAGAAATTTCCAGAACAGCCTTCACGAACAGCACCGCAGGATTATCCTCGAGGCGGAATCAGGCTTCTCTTTTGCGGACTTCGCAATGGCTACGATTTTAAAGGATGCCGAGGGTTTTGATGCAGAGGACGAGTCTGCCCTCTCGGAGCATATAGATCGTTTTCTTGAGTCGAAGGCCTTGGAGTGGGCGATGCTGCCTATTAAATTCGGGTTCACACGGGAGCGGACTCCGGGAATGCACAAGGCCAGATCTTTCAGAAGCAAGCTTCCCGAACAGGAGAGCATGCCCTCACGGCAGAAGCACATCCAGGAATATAGAACGGCCGCCGAAACCCCAAGATGGTCACCGTTCGTCTTCGAAGGCGATTCAAAATCATGGATGACATCCTACGTCTCTTCTTTCGAGAAGAACAACGTCAGAGGGAGCTTCTATGTCTCACTCGACGTGTCCAGGATAAGGGATCCCGAGATCGTGAAGCCCAAGGATCTGACCAGGCAGGGAGGCTGCATCGTCTTCAACAGGAGCAACGGGGAGATATTCTGCGACTACCTTCCCGACCTTCACGTCACAGGAGCGGCGGATATCCCTGACGAGAGCGCCCCAGACCGCAATGAGCTGCTTCGCCAGTTGGTAGCTATGACTATTGACATAGACAAGGCGGGCAGGAACTTCATCATGCCTGTTTCCGGCAACAAATATTTCGTCTCGGCAAACTCTATGCCGTCGGCAGGATGGATCGTCATCCACATGATAGATATCCAAAACTTCCCCGTAGACAAGCGCGGCCTCGGGTTCCTTTTCATCTCAGTGGGAATGATAACTCTACTCGTAGGGTTTGTACTTCTCCTGCTGATGCTGCACAGGCAGCTTTCAAAACCCCTCCTGAAGCTTCTGTCTGCCACAAAACAGCTCGAGAAGGGCGATTTCGACGTTGACGTTGATTTGAGCGACCGGACGGAGATCGGCGCGATATCCAAAGCTTTCGGCCACATGGCATGGCGTCTCAAGGGGCTTTATTCGGATCTGGCGTCCACCATTCACTCTCGCACCGAGGCTCTGGAGAAGGTGCGGCTCGCAGACTCGGCCAAGGATGTATTCTTCCAGAACGTGAGCCATGAGTTGAGGACTCCGATGCACGGGATATTGAGTTTCGCGCGTCTGGGGCTCAAGCTTGATCCTGCCGGAAGCCCGGAGAAAGTAACGAAATATTTCAAGAACATAAACATCAGCGCCGAAAGGTTGATGCGGATGATCGACTCCATAATGGACCTCACCAAACTCGAGTCGGGCAGAATGACGTTCAATTTCCAGAAATCAAACATAATCCTCCCATTCCTCCAGGCCGAGGACGAACTCAAGGCCTTCATTGACGAGAAACAGATATCCCTAGTCAAAAAAATCCCTGGACATGACTTGAAAGCATGCCTCGACACGGATATGGTACTCAGGGTGTTCAGGAATCTCCTAGGCAACGCGGTGAAAATGTCAAATCCGGGTTCGACGATCGAGGCGGTATTCGACGCCGACTCCGAGTCAGTCAAGTTCTCTGTGTTCGACGACGGCCCAGGAGTTCCCGAAGAGGATCTGAAGAACATTTTCGACAAGTTCGTCCAGGCAGGCGAAGGGAAAAAACGCGGCGGCACAGGATTGGGACTGTCCGTATGCCGCGAGATAATCGCCGCCCATGGAGGAAGCATATGGGCGGCCAACCGCGAAAAAGGCGGCGCTTGCTTCTCCTTCAAGATCCCATTCGACAGAAAAACAGAGAACAACTAGATGAATCCAGACAGACACAGAATATTGATCGTTGACGACGACAAGCTGAACATCGAGATCATACAGGAGATCCTCGGCGACGGCTTCGTGTACCGTCGTGCCGAGACCGGCGAGGAAGCACTCGTGCTTGCCGCGGAATTCCTGCCTGACATGATCTTACTGGACATCATGATGCCCGGCATAGACGGCTACGAGGTTTGCCGCAGGATCCGAGCCAATGCCAAGCTGTCACTAACCAAGATCATACTCATTTCGGCGAAGCAGATGCTGAGCGACCGGCTGGACGGGTACAGGGCCGGCGCCGACGACTACGTGTCAAAACCCTTTGACGCGGAGGAGCTGCTCGCTAAAATCAAAGTCTTCCTGCGCCTCAAGTCCATCGAGGAGGTGGAGAAAATCAAATCCGACCTGCTAAGCGTCTTCTCGCATGAGACCAAGACTCCCCTCCACACTATAATCGGCTTCGCAACATTGCTCAAGGAAAGCGAGGCTTTGAGCGAAAACGAGGTCGAGGCGCTGGAGCACATCATAAAAAGCGGGCAGGACATGCTTGACCTCATAGACAAGACCATCCTGCTGTCCTTCCTGCGGGGCGGCGAGAGCGTTATGCAGGAGAACAGCATCCAGCTCGAGCGGCTGGTCGGCATGGCTGCCGAGCGCATATCCTACGAGTCCAGCTTCCATGAGGTGGAGGTCATTTCAAACATATCTTCGGATATAGTCATATTTGCCGACGAGGAGCTTATGGTAACCGCTCTCTCATGCCTCTTTGACAACGCCATCAAGTACACCAGCCCGGGAACCTCGATAAAAGTTTCCTCGGGGAGCGACGGTCAAGGCAATTGCAAGTGCATAGCCGAATTTTGGGGAACCCCGCTAAGCGCTCGAAAGATAAAAAGCATATTCTCCGAGTTCATCGTCGAGGATGTATCCCACCATGGTCGCGGACATGGGCTGGGGATGTCACTTGTGAAGCAGATAATCGAAATGCACGGCGGGGCCGTGGACGTCTCGGTGGACCAGAAGAAGAAAATCAGCCGATTCATTGTCCTCATCCCGGCAGAAAGAGTCAATGCCGCTCAGGGAAAAAACAAGTAGAAGTTGGAAATCAGCCTCGACTGCGCGGGGGATGAGACTGAAAAATTCAGCCTTTCTAGCCTTGCTTCTCTATTCCTTATTATCACACTCCCTGGAATGTGAATCCGAAAACACTGAGATCCTGATCCTGCACACCTCGGACATCCATTCGCACATATTCGGTGCAGAGCACGGCTGGTTGAGGGTGGCATCCGAAATAAAAAGAATTCGTGCCTCGCACGGCGGCAATGACAAAACCATGCTCATAGACTGCGGGGACACGCTCGCCGGTACATTCATCGCAGAGGCGAGCGGAGGAATGGCCTCTGCCGAAATGCTGAATTCGCTGCAATACGACGGGTGGGTTCTCGGGAACCATGATTTCGAGCTTGGCACAGTGAGGCTTGAGGAGATCATACCCTTCATCCGGGCAGACACGTTCTCGGCAAACACCAAATGGAGAACCGACATCGTAAAAAAATGGAAAATCTACGAGAAGGCCGGCGCAAGAATCGCCCTCATCGGGATGACTTCCCCATTCCTCGACCACTGGCTCTGGGGGACTGTCGCCAAGGAAATGAACCCCAGCCCACTCATGGAGGCTTTGGAACTCATTATCCCTGAAGTTATGGAGGAGAAGCCCGACATGATAATACTCGCTCTGCATCACGGCAGATTTTCCCCATCCAGGCTGGGAGGTGTCAACATGTCGGCAATCACAAAAAAATATCCGCAGATAGATCTCGTGCTCGGCGGCCATTTCCACCAGGAGAACCCGGGCGAGAAAAGCGGCAGCAGCTCATGGTTCTTCCTTGCCGGCATCCACGGCAGGACGCTGGGAAAGCTCAAAGTAACGATTGACCTCGAGAAAAAACGCATCCTCGGAATCAAGTCAACCTACATCACAATATCCGATGAAATTCCCCAGGATCCCGAATGCCTCGATGCCATGAGGAAATGGAAAGACCACTCCAACAAGTTGCAAAAACAACTTGTCTCGAGACAGCAGGCGGCTCTGTCGGGAAAAAATCTCTGCACTCTTTTCGCCAAGGCAGTCTGCCATGCCACCGGAGCTGAGGCGGCATTCATCAGCCCACCATCAAAAAACGCCATCCTCCCAGCAGCAACGACAGAATTCGACATCTACCAGGCACAACCGTTCAACGACAAAATTTGCCTCCTGACACTGTCCCATGATCAAATCGCCGAGATCGCCGCGGAGCAGGAGTCCCAGAGCCTGCGGTCTCAGAACTTCTACAACAACCCACAGGCATCACAACAAGCGAAAATCCGCGTCGCATTCAGCTCATACACCCTCGCCGGTGCAGGCGGGAGATTCCCCGTACTGAAAAATATCGCACTGCACGCCGATTCATACCCGACAGAGACAAACATCCTCGTCAGGGATGCCCTCCGATCATTCCTGAAGAAAAAGTGCCAAAAAAATAATGAATGAATTAAAAGAAAAAAGAAAAAACCTGTTTGCATTTGAAAAAGGGGGGGGCTAGATTAGCCGCTCATTTTGGATTCCGGGCTAAATTATGGCGTGAAATACTAACCACATGAGGAGTTGTCATGGCGAAGATTCTACTGGTTGACGATGATCCGGACTTGGCGGAAGCCTGCCGCATAGTCCTGGAAAAGCAGGGACACGAGTTCTCTTGGGCGCCAAGCAAGGACGAGGGGATGGCGCAGGTGAAGAAACAGGAGCCGGATCTGTTGATCCTTGACGTGATGATGGACGAGCCAGACGACGGCTTCCGCATGGCGCGAGAGCTCAGAGAGCAGTCCCGCAAGTTCCCGATAATGATGTTCAGCAGCATATCAAAGGTTCTCGGGGCAGACTATGGCGTGGACGACGAGATGGTGCCCGTGGACGAGTTCATCGAGAAACCGGTAAAGCCGGACGTGCTCGTCAAGAAGGTCGAAGAACTTCTTAAGTCAAAAAAGAGGAAGTGACTATGCTTATCACCGAAAGAGAGAAATTGTCGGAGGAGGTGGGGCAGCTTATCGAGAAGCACGGACCCGGAAGAGCGGCACTGATGCCGACACTCCAGAGCATACAAAAGAAGTACAGCTATATATCCGAGTACGCAATGCAGCTTGTCGCCGACAAGCTCGGCATACATCCCGTCGAGGTATACGGTGTGGTTTCCTTCTTCAGTTTCCTTTACGACAAGCCGCACGGACGTTTCATCATCAGGCTCTGCCAGACCATATCCTGCGACCTTGCAGGCAAGGACAGGGTGGCGCGCCAGCTCGAGAGCGATCTGGGGATCAAGTTCGGCGAGACCACCCCGGACGGGAAATTCAGCCTGGAATGGGCAAACTGCATTGGCATGTGCGATCAGGGTCCCGCGATGCTGGTTAACGATCAGGTCTTCCTGAAGGTCACCCCCGAGAAGGTACATGAAATACTGGAGGGATGCAGAAAGGTTTTCGGGGCTCACGCCCTTCAGTCTGAGGAGGTTGCGTAATGAACAACACATATGTGGAAAAATTGACTTTCGACTCAGTCAAGGTGGGTTCGGGCTTGGACGCGGCCCTGAAGAAGAAGCGTCACGAGGTGATAGACGACATATCAGCCTCAGGTTTGAAGGGCAGGGGAGGGGCGGGCTTCCCCACCGGGATAAAATGGAACCTCACAGCATCCGCCGCCGCCGATCAAAAGTTCGTCGTATGCAACGCCGATGAGGGCGAGCCGGGGACTTTCAAGGACAGGGTGCTGATGACAAAGTATGCCGACCTCCTTTTCGAGGGAATGACCATCGCAGCATACGCCATAGGCGCGTCCAGAGGCTACCTTTATCTCCGCGGAGAGTACGAGTACCTAAGGAAGGGGCTCGAGGAGGTTCTCGAGAAGAGGCGAAAGGCGAAGCTGCTGGGCCCCAAGGGCAAAGGCAGGGACTTCAGCTTCGACATCGAGATTCGTATGGGCTCCGGCGCATATATCTGCGGAGAGGAGACCGCACTCATCGAGTCCATGGAGGGATTCAGGGGCGAGCCCCGCAACAGGCCGCCATTCCCGGTGGACACAGGCTTCTGCAAGAGGCCTACCGCCGTGAACAACGTCGAGACCTTCCTATGGGCCGCGTGCATCATGTCCAAGGGCGTGAAGTGGTTCAAAACCATCGGCACCGAGAGATCCGCCGGGCTGAAGATATTCAGCGTATCCGGCGACTGCGACCGTCCGGGCGTATACGAGTTCCCACTAGGTATCTCAGTCATGCAGCTTCTCGACAAGGTAGGCGCACGAAACGCCAAGGCCGTACAGATCGGCGGAGCCTCAGGGATATGCGTGCCAACAAGCGAGTTTAACAGGAAGATCGCTTTCGAGGACATCTCCACAGGCGGATCAATTATCGTGTTCGGACCTGGTAGGGACATGCTCCACATCGCAAAGAACTTCATGGAGTTCTTCGTCGAGGAGTCATGCGGCCAGTGCACCCCGTGCCGAGAGGGAAATGCAATGCTCCTCCAGGGCATCGAGATGCTCGAGAAGGGAGAATGCTCCACAGACTACCTCAACGAGCTGTGCAAGCTCGGGGAGACGATGCAGCTCGCATCCAAGTGCGGCCTAGGGCAGTCCAGCCCGAACGCTTTCCTCTCGATCATAAAGCATTTCAACAATGAAATCATGGGACGTTGTCCTGCGGTATAAACTAATACGGAGATAGCCTGATGAGTCCAGTGAAAAATACAGCTGAAAGAGCACCTGTCAGCCAGAAAGGGTCCAGGATAACAAACGTTGACCCAGACGCGATAGGCGGGAAAATTAGAGCCAACATTGACGGCAAGGACATCAGTGTCCCGATGGGCACAACCATCCTCGAGGCCGCCAGACAGCTCAATATCAACATCCCTACATTGTGCTACCACGCAGACCTCTGCGTGGCTGGCGTTTGCAGGGTATGCGTAGTCGAGGTCGAAGGACAGCGCACGCTGCAGGCATCTTGCGCCTACCCGATAACACAGCCTGTTACGGTCAAAACACACACGAGAAAGGTGCGACAGGCCAGAAGGCATATCCTCGATTTGCTGCTCTCGCAGCATTACGGCGAGTGCTATTCTTGCTTCAGGAACAACAACTGCGAGCTTCAGCAGCTCGCAAAGGAGTACGGCGTCGACTCCTTCCGGTTCGGCCATCCAGACAAACCCAGATATGAAAAAGACAACTCCAGCTACTCTGTAATCCGCGACATGGACAAGTGCATCCTCTGCCGCCGTTGCGTGCGCACGTGCATTGACCTCCAGGAAGTCGGCGTGCTCGAGGCTGTCGGCAGAAGCAACATGACCGAGATCGCAGCATTCGCCTCGAAAAAACTCAACGATGTCGTATGCATCAACTGCGGCCAGTGCATCAACCGCTGCCCAACCGGCGCACTCAGGGCAAACGACCCCAGCGACGATGTATGGAAGGCGATTGACGACCCGACGAAGCACGTGGTGATCCAGACTGCCCCGAGCCCGCGCGCAGGCATCGGAGAGGAATTCGGGCTAGAGCCCGGCATCCCGCTAACATTCGAGATGAACACAGCACTCAGGCTATGCGGATTCGACAAGGTCTTCGACACAAACTTCACTGCCGACCTCACGATCATCGAGGAGGGCACCGAACTCATACTGCGCCTCTACAAGGCACTCGTGATGAAGGACCCCTCGATCGCCCTGCCGCAGTTCACAAGCTGCTCCCCAGGATGGGTCAAGTTCATCGAGCACTTCTATCCGGAATACCTCGCCCACGTCTCCTCGGCCAAAAGCCCCCAGCAGATGTTCGGATCGGTCATCAAGACATACTACGCCAAAAAATTCAAGATTGACCCCAAGGACATTGTGACGGTAGCGTTGATGCCGTGCTCGGCAAAGAAGTTCGAGTGCAACAGGCCTGAGATGTGCGACAGCGGCTTCAAGGACATAGACTACGGCCTGACCACACGCGAGCTGGCACAGATGATCCGCGAGACAGGCATAGACCTGCCCAAGATGGAGAAGTCGGACTTCGACGACCCCTTCGGCAGCGCCACAGGCTCGGGCATTATTTTCGGCGCCACCGGCGGTGTAATGGAGGCTGCTCTGCGTACTGTGTTCGAGCTGGTCACCGGGCAGGTCGCCGACCCCGACACCCTCGCCGGACAGGTCTCCGAAATCCGAGGGTTCGAGGGCATCAAGTACAAGGAGCTTACTCTCCCGAAAAAACTCGGCCCGGTGCCCGAACTGCTCAAAATGAACAAGAAAGTACCATTCACAAACTGGGACTGGCTCAGCGGAGCGACTCTCAAACTCGCCGTATGCCACGGAACAGCCAACGCAAAGAAGGTCATGGAGGACATCAAGGCCGGCGGCAAGTTCAGCAAGTGCCACTTCATCGAGTTCATGGCATGCCCCGGCGGGTGCCTTGGCGGCGGCGGACAGCCTATCCCAACCAGCCCGGAAATACGCGCAAAGAGGGCAAAGGCTATCTACTCAGAGGACCAGGCCTACGAGATAAGAAAGTCGCATGACAACCCCGCAGTGGTCGAGCTGTACATGAACTTCCTCAAGGAAGGCCCTTGCAGCCATCTCGCCCACGAGTTGCTGCATACGCACTACACCCCTCGCGGGAAGTACATATCCTGAGGTTGTCTGGCCAGGATAAAATTTAGGCAAAGGAGCTTTCATGCCCTGGTTTTATAAGGAGGGGCGTTTGGCTCGCGAGGAGCTGAGCGCCCTGTGCCTCAAGGCTGCCGAGCAGTCGCTCGAGGTAATATGCGGCAAGCCGTCAAAGGTGTTGCTGCTCCCGCCGGACATCACCCGCGCGCACAGCGGAGCAGGATGGATGACGGAGGATCTCTACAACTTCTATTCCATGTTCGCAGACGTGCATCTTATCCCGACTCTCGGGCAGCATGTGCCTCATACGCCTGAGCAGAACAAGTGGATGTTCGGCTCGGTTCCAGAGAGCAAGATACATCCCCACGACTGGCGAGCGGGTTGCAGGGTCATCGGAGAGGTGCCGGCGGAATTCGTCAAAGATGTCTCTAGAGGAAAGGTCAACTCTCCCATCCCCGTATCACTCAACTCCATGCTCCTCGACGAGAAATGGGACATTATCGTCAATATTGGCCATATCGTCCCACATGAGGTCCTCGGATTCGCCAACCACAACAAGAACTACTTCATCGGACTCGGCGGAAAGGACATGATCTGCGCATCCCACATGATGGCCGCCATGTGCGGGATAGAGAACAACCTCGGAGAGCTGGTCACCCCCCTCAGGGCATGCTACAACAAGGCCGAGGAGGATTTCCTCTCACACTTGCCCGACATGTACATCCAGGTCGTGATGGCCTACGACGACGAGGGCAAGCTGGGGCACACCGGCTGCTACGTCGGCGACGACCTCGAGACCTACACCCTCGGCGCGAAGGCATCACGCAGGCAGAACATAACCGTCGTGGAGCAACCGCTCAAGAAAGTCGTGGCGGTAATGCAGGGCGACGAGTTCTACAGCACCTGGGTTGCCAACAAGGCGGTATACCGCACACGCATGGCGATGGCCGACGGCGGCGAGCTGCTCATAATCGCACCCGGCCTCAAACGCTTCGGCGAGCAGCCAGACGTCGACGAGCTCATACGCAAGTATGGATACTGCGGCACCGAAAAAATTATGAGCCTCTACAAGACCGAGCCCGTCCTCAAGGACCTCACTCATGGCACAGCACACCTGATCCATGGTTCATCCGAGGGGCGCTTCACCATCACATACGCCCCGGGACATCTCACCGAGCAGGAGATCCGACAGGTCAACTTCAACTACGCAAACATCAACGAGACTCTCCGCCGCTACCCCCCGGACAAGATGAAGAACGGATTCAACACCATGCCCGACGGAGAAGTGGTCTACTACATCAGCACTCCATCCGCAGGACTCTGGACCACAAAAGAAATGCTATACAACCGCAACAAGCCAGGCAATGCATCCTGAACCCACAAAGGTGGCGATTGTAGGACTCGGCCTGATGGGCGCGTCTCTCGCAATGGCGCTCAAGGGCAAGACCAACTACAAGGTCGCAGGATGGACCAGAAAGTGCGAAGTTCGCAAATCCCTCAAAGAAAAAAGCCTGCTCCATGAGACCTCCGACGATGTCAGGGATGTCATTTCAGGTGCCGACATCACGGTGCTATGCCTGCCAGTGCCGCAAATCTCACAATACTGCCTCGATCTCGCCAAATGCTGGAAAAAAGGCTCCGTCGTAACGGATGTCGGCAGCGTAAAAAAACCGATAATAGACCGTGTCCAGGACGTGCTCGCCGAGAACGGGGTCGAGTTCGTAGGGAGCCATCCCATGGCCGGCACCGAGAAAAGCGGCGCGGATGCCGCACTCCCCGACCTGTACACCGATGCGGTAGTATTCATCGTACCCTCAAAATATTCATCTCACGATGCAGTGTCAAAGGTCTGGCGCCTATGGGAGGATATTGACACCAAGGTCTTCGAGATGGACGCGGCTGACCACGACCACGTGCTCGCATGCACCAGCCACCTGTCGCATGTCGTCGCATGGGCGCTCGCCCTCGCCGCGCTCGGCGACGACAATCCCGAGACCGCACGCAAGAAATGCCTCGCCGCATCCTCCGGATTCAGGGACACCTCCAGGATCGCATCCTCATCCCCCAAAATGTGGAGGGAGATCATCCAGGACAACGAGGCCGCCGTCATCGAGTCGCTCGAGATTTTTGACCGGCAATGGGAAACAATGAAAAAACTCATCATCGCCAGAGACTTCGACGCATTCGAGAAGCTACTCGAGCAAGGCAAGAGCCTCCGCGACAACTGGCTCGAGTTCAAGTCCTCACTCAAGTCAAGCAAGCCCGGCCCGAAATGACAACCCCGGCAAGACCTTGACTGAAATACTACAGAGCTTCGGGTTGACACACTACCAATGGGCGACGGTCACAGTATGCGCCCTGATGATCGGAATGACAAAGGTCGGCGTCCCGGGGCTCGGAATGATTGTCATCCCTGTCCTCGCATCACTCTTCGACCCCAAACTCTCCGTCGGAATACTGCTACCAATGCTAATAACAGGCGATGTAGTCGCCGCAAGGCACTACCACCGCAGCGCCGACTGGAAACACCTTTTCATCCTCCTCCCATGGGTCTTCGGTGGCATCCTCGTGGGGGTATACGTGGGACACCGCATGGACTCGCAAAGCTTCCGCTACCTCATCGCACTGGCCATTGTCCTCGGACTTATCCCCCTGCTGCGCAGACGCAAAAAATCAACCGAACCCAACACCCCAAGATACCCGGAATCATGGTGGTTCTCAGCATTCTTCGGAATGGCAAGCGGATTCTTCACCATGGTTGGCAACGCATCAGGCCCCCTCATGAGCATCTACCTCCTCTCAATGAACCTCCCGAAAAACACATTCATCGGCACTGGCGCATGGTTCTTCCTCGTCGTCAACATTGTCAAAGTACCATTCCACGTCCTGGTATGGAAAACCATCACCCCAGACACCCTCATCCTCGACCTCGTCTTCATCCCGGCCATCCTGATAGGCGCATACCTCGGCATCAAAATCGTCGGAAAGTTCAACGAGGCATACTTCCGATACCTCGTCATCGCAGCAACCATCGCAGCTTCACTCAAACTCTTCTTCTAACCCCCCCCGCATCATATCGCGATCTTTCCAAAAAGCCAATTGCAAAACTCCCCGCAGATTCGGGTATACACCAGCCATTTCGCCGAACCGTCTGCCGTGCCTGCGCTCCACACGCGGTTCACGCGGAGTCTTGAAACTGGCTCGAGTGGCTGGAAAATACCCCAACCTTGATTTTGTCTCGCAAAAGCAGGTCCCCTTCTTGTTTTTTCACCATTGACCTGAATCCGTGAAGTTATATTCCGGATTCCCTTTCTTTTGTTTTCTCGGCTTTTATCGAGCCGTTTTGCTTTGATTCCTGCTGTTTTTTCGCGCCCTTTAAGCACTGTTTATTTTTCAATTTGTTTGTGTTTCCCAAGCTTTTCAGCCCTTTGATCAAGCCGCCGACCAAAGGAATTCCGCCTATCGAGTTGATTTCCTCTCTCCCCTGCTGTATTTTAACTCTATGGAGATTAAAAGAGAGGAATTGCACGATGCACAAGAGAGTCGTCTTCAAGGGTAAGCGTGAAGTTGGGATCGAACAGTTTGAGCTTGGCGACCCCGGCGTTGGCGAGGTGATGGTCAGGACGTTGACGAGCATTATGAGCACGGGGACCGAGAACATCGTGTTCAACAGGGATTTTGACGAGGGGACACACTGGGACAATTGGGTTAAATATCCATTTTATCCCGGATATGCGTCCTGCGGGATCGTTGAGAACGTTGGGCGAGGGGTCACGAAGTTCTGTCCTGGAAACCGCGTGGCAGTTGCAAAAGGGCATTCCTCGGGGCATATTGTCCCTGAATCAGAGTGTTTTCATGTCCCGGTTCAGATGGCCGATGAGGATGTGCCGTGGTTCAACCTGGCGAAAATCAGCGCAATGGGAGCGAAAGTCGCGAATATCTCGCTGGGGACATCTGTTGTAGTTGTCGGCGCGGGTCCCATAGGCCAGATGGCGATAAGATGGGCTGTGGCGGCGGGTGCCTATCCGATAATTGCAGTTGATTCCGTGAGGATGAGAATAGAGATGGCGGAGAAGGGAGGAGCTACACACGGCATAGTGAGACCCCTTGGGGATGCAGTTGAAGATATAATCGGGATTTGCGGAGGTGTTGGCCCGGAGACAGTGATTGACAGCACCGGGCATCATCAGGTTTTCGACGATGCGCTCAAAGTCGCCGGAAAGTTCGGGAGGGTGGTCATTCTCGGGGATACAGGGAGCCCGTCGAGCCAGCATCTGAGCTCCGAGGTGATGTCAAAGGGGCTCCATATTGTTGCGGCACACAGTAGTCACGAGACTGCTGAATGGAACATGGGGAAAATAACGGGACTGTTTTTCGGCATGGTCTGTTCCGGGAGATTTTCGCTAAGCGTCCTGAACACACACAAGTTTGCTCCCGAGGAATGCGCGGGCGCTTACCGCCTGGCAAATGAGAAACGCAGTGAAACGATGGGAATAATCTTTGATTGGAGATAAGAATGAACCTTAAATTGAGTGTTGCCGACTGGTCGTTCTACGAGAAATCTGACATGTCCGCGGGAACATTCTACGAGGAGCTAATGAAACTCGGATATACCGGGGTAGAAATGGTTCCCAGGGAAAGGCTCAAGGCCGCGAGATCAGCAGGGCTGGAGATCCTTAATGAGTGTATTTTCCCCGACTGCATCCCCGATGGGCTCAACAGGGTAGAGAATCACGCCAGGCTGGTCCCCCGGATGAAGGAGGCCATTGCATTCGCCGCGGATGCCGGGATAAAGGCCTTGATCATATTCAGCGGGAACAGAGCCGGCCAGCCCGACAGCGAAGGAATTAAGAACTGTGCCGCAGCCATCGAGAAGGTGATCGAGGATGCCGAGAAACACAAGGTTACTCTGCTTTTCGAAGTATTCAATATTTTCGACCATGTGGACTACCAGGCCGACAACTCGCGCTATGCATTCAGCATCGCCAGGGCGCTGAACTCGGATTATCTGAAAGTCCTTTACGACATCTACCACATGGAGAAAATGAGTGAGAATTCAGCCGAGATACTGCCTTTCAATATTCACTACACTGGCCATCTGCATGTCGCAGACATACCCAGACGCGACAGACCAAAAAAAAACGGTGCCATTGATTATCAGAATATCGTCTCGAAAACCATGGCCGCCGGATATGACCGCTACTGGGGAATGGAGTTCATACCCTCGGGAAACCCGATGGAAGAGCTTGCCGCCGCAAAATCTCTGTTCGACGGATTCGCCAAGCTGATTTGTCAGTGAAAATTTAAACCCAACCACAGATGGACACAGATTAACACACATAGGGAGAATGGCAGTTTTGTAAGCCGGAATCCCAGCAGATGAAAATATCAGAGTCCATCAGAGCCACCCAGGTACGGAGTATGACTGCGCCTGTTGTCAGGTGTTCGGCTTTGCCCTGATGCCTTGGGCGGCAGGCTCTTTTTGCGCGAATGCCACGCCGCCGCAGTCGGGACATACTAGGCAGGCATGCCCGCTTAGAGTCGGAGTATGTCGGGTCTGCATGAGCTTCTGATGTAACCTCAGATTTCCTTACCTCGAGGAAGTTGAAGTGGCACCATTTGCGTTGGAATGCCCGCATCTTGGTATAGGCCGAATACCATCCTGAGTTTTGTCAGAGGGAAGAAGGTCTCTGTCGCGTTGAGTTCCCCTAGCAACGCGGCGAGCTTCATGTTTTCGGATCGTGTTGCCGCCGCGTGGACATGGATGTTCAGAGTCCCGGCCACCTTGTCCGGCACTATGTCGGCAGGTCTGACGAAGAGCGCCTGCAGTATGGACCGCGCCCGGGAGAAAGTGATTCCGGAAGTCCCGTGCATGATTGAGGCCATTGCCGTCTCCGCCCGGTAGGCGATCATTGCCAGTGTGTTCACCAGCAGCCTCCTTGACTGCGGCATCCTCATAAACTTGTCCTCCTCACCCAACTCGTCCCATCTGATATGCTTGCATTCTCCTTTCTTCTGCTCCTTAGGAAAGTGTTTGGTGGCATATCCGAAAAAGTTTTCCTGGCACCATCTGGTGAACATCGCTGGAGCCACCGCCTCCATTTCCAGGCTCTTCGCTGTGGTCACCATCGAGGTCTGGTGGCCGCTGTCGGTGAGTTTCCTGACCTCCTTGACCCAGATGGGATTCTCATTGCCCATGAAAGTTCCCCTCTCGGCCAGTGTCATTGTCCGAGCGGTTCCTTTCTCCCAGAGTGCTGGAAGGCGAGCAGAGCGGTTTGCGGACCTCCAGGCGCCCGTCTTCAATCGCCTTGCGCAAAGTGTCACCGGCAACTCCGAGAAGGTCGGCAGCCTCCGCACGACCGGTGCCATGGTCAAGAAGACGTTGCGCCGAGCGCAACTTTTCCTGCGTAAGGACGGCCTCCCCCCCTCCTTCCTGCCTTCCTGTCGAAAAAGGAACCGGCTCCCCGTTCCTTCAACTGGCGGACCGCCCGAAGAACATTGTTCTTGCAAATCCCGAAAACACGCATCAGCTCGCAGGGACGGCAGGAACCGGCATCCACAAGCTGGGCTATGGTCAGTCGAAAATGGCTCCGGTCGCCGGCATCATGGCTGTACGCAGGATAAAGGCCGATATAATATGTCCAGCGATCCCTGTCGCGGACAACGCTCACAATATCGTTTATGCTGCTTGAACCTTCGGGAATAAGCGGTAATAGTGTCTGCATGTGGTGGTCTCATTTTTTGTCGTTTATCATCAAAAAAAGACTATAAAGGTGCCACCACCTTTTTCCCAGCCCAATTTTCACTTTTTTCTACCGCAAACATCTCAACACGCTTATTGGGAGAGATTTAGCAAATCGGAAACACAATTGCTTTGTAGCCCGAGATCAAGAAGTCTGATATTAGGATTTAGGATTTCTCCGTTTCTCCTGTCGGCACCGCCGGTCTGTTTTTGCGACCGTTCGTTCAAGCAGGTCGCGTAAGGGTATCTGATTAAGTGTGGGAACGAAGTGGAGCGATTAAGTTTAGCCGGGCCTTTGCGAAATTCGCAGAGGGGCGTTTTACAGCCACATCGGGAGTCTGCCCGGGCCTTGTTTGTCGGGGATGCTGGAGTCAATGAGGCTCTGCACCTCGGCGACCAGGCGTTTTTTGTCCTGCGGGAGTCTACCGGCTAAGGGCAGAGGGTTTGAGCTGTGGTTTGCCCGGAAGACTGTCTTGTCGAGATTCAGGTTTTCGAGCATGATTTTCAGCTCCAATAGTATTTCATGTTCTGAGGATGTGGCATAGCCGTTGAAGAGTGGCTTGGGTGTCCCGATCTCGACGAATCTGAGTGCTGACAGGATTCTTGGCTGCATTGAGTTTATCGCGTCTGCTGTGTTGTTTGCATGCTGCACCGAGCCGTGTTTGCCAGCGAGTCCGAGGAGTATCATCACCGACGCCTTCATCCCGGCCTGCTGGATTCTTCTTGCTGCTTTGATCGTATTGGCGACTGTTTCTTTTTTGCCTACGTGGTCCAGCAGTTCCTGCGAGCCGGATTCGAGGCCGATGTAGAGAGTGTTGAGTTTGAGGGCTCGAAGAATCTCCAGTTGCCTGTCGGTGAATGCGAGTATAGAGGATGCGTTGGCATAGGAATTGACCCTGGATACCTGCGGCATTGCCGAGCTGATCGCAGAGAGTATTTTCGCCAGATGTTCGAAGGGCAGCGCCAAGGCGTCCCCGTCGGCAAGGAAAACGCGTCGTTCATTCTGGCAAAACGAAGAGGCAGAGCTGATCTCTGCCAAAACATCTTCGAGTTCCCTGGGATTGTATGTGGTAGTCTTGTACATGGGGCAGAATCTACAGGTGTTATGGGGGCATCCGATTGACACCTGAAAGATGAGGCTGTCGGCCTCCGCCGGCGGCCTGAACAATGGCTCGTGATACTCGATCACCCCGACAATTCCCTCATCATATCAGACTTTGACGAGCATTTCAGGAGTGCCTGCCTGCCCTGGTTGTCCAGGGCGTTGCTCATCATTGCCATGAACTGCATATGCGGCGCAGTTGTCGAAGTCGGGGAAAGAGCCAGTACAATAATTGTCGCGGGCAGGCCGTCTAAAGATTCAAATTCAATCCCCTCTGCCCTGAGGCCGACTGTGGCGACGAGCCTTGAGACTGCATCTGTGCGCCCGTGCGGGATTGCCACGCCGAACTCCATTCCCGTGGACATGCTAGCCTCGCGGTCGAACACCGCCTTCTCCGCCAATGTGTAGTCGTTTATGGCACCTTGCAATTCGAGAGCCCTCAGCAGCTCCTTTATGGCATCGGTTTTATTTGTGGCTTCGAGCCTGGGTATCATAGCCTTTTCGACCAGGAAGCCCGACAGGGGGCTCTTGGTTGTTTTTTTTTCAAGTTTGGGGATATTCTCGGTTATTTTTCTGATATCCATGGGTCGTTTGAGTCCTTTTACGATCCTTTCGAACTCTGCAACTACTTCTATCATGGCCGTTCCGAGGAAGGGGGTTTCTTTTTCACCGCACTCGAAAGCGATGATGCAATCATTCTGGCGCAGGCCGATCGCCATATCCTCTTTGAGGAGCTGGAAGATTTTGTTTTCACGTGAGAGGGAGTTGACAAAGAACCCCTCATGTTCGAAAGCGGAGCAGAGCTTTTCAACGAGGATCGAGGCGATTTCTGCAGACGGGAGGATAAAAGTTTTTTCTGAAGAAGGCGGGGTTGCCTTGATTTTTCTGAGGCCAGGTTTCGGGTTTTTGAAAAGGGCGACGATCAAAGGTGGTGCCGCGACTGTGGTGAGTATCGTCATAAGTATCCCGATGGCGAAAATCTCCTTGTTGAGTATCCCAGAGGCCATCCCGACCCCGGCGATGATCAGCGCGACCTCCCCGCGAGGGAGCATCCCGGCTCCTATCCTCATTGCACCTCTGAAGTTGAAATTGCATGCCATCGAAGGAAAGCCGCAGCCGAAAACTTTTGCTAATATGCAAGCTGCGGAATATATCAGTCCGAACAGCAGCACCTTCGGGGACAGCAGCAGCCTGATGTCAACAAGCATGCCCATCACAGCGAAAAACACAGGCACCAAAAACTCGTAGCTGTGGTGCAAATTTTCACGGATAACGTTTCTGATGTCTGTTTTGGATAGAGATAGCCCTGCAACGTATGCACCGATAATCATGGCCAGTCGAGCCTCCTCGAAAAGTGCGGCCAGAATCAGAGCCAGCCCCAGAGACATGATGGCAATATGAGATCTACTTTTGAATAGTTTGAGCAGGAAGCTGATTTTATTGGCAGCAGCAATGCCCAATGCCGTTGCTGCCAGCCATATCGCCACGGCTTTAAGGCCGATTACGATGATATCGTTCCAGTTTATTGAGCCGGAGGATGCCGAGGCCTCGACAATACCTATCCCA
>CAZANS010000012.1:0-19515 GCA_964486565.1 uncultured Victivallales bacterium | reverse complement strand
TCAATTGATCTCCATCCAGCAGAGAAACTGATCATCAGCCTACGCGGCCTGTCGTGCTCCGTGCCAGGGAAAAACGGAAATCCGCTCCCTTTCTCCGCCACTCTGGCCGGATTCCACGGTCTTAAACTTTTCTCCCCAGAAGGCGAGATAGTCTTCAATATCGCGGACACCATAGACGCAATCCTGAATGAGGGAAAGTGCCACGAGTTCTCAGGGATTGCCAGAATGTCGTTCGAACGCAGGGAGGTCTTCTTCGAGGACATCGTCAAGGGGACGCTTTCTAAACCTCTGGACACCATCAAGGATCTGGTCATATTGCGTTCAGACGGGTCTCCGGTCTTCCATTTGGCAAACGTGTGCGATGATATCGCACAGGACATCAATTTCGTGATCAGAGGCGACGACCACATAGAGAACACCTACCGGCACATCTTCCTTTTCCAGGCGTTGTCACGCAAAGCCCCGTCATACGCACATCTGCCGATGATCGTAAACGACTCCGGCAAGCCTTACAGCAAGCGCGACGGAAACGCCTTCGCAGGCGAGTTCCGCGAAAAGGGCTTCCTCCCCGAGGCACTGTTCAATTACCTTGCACTCCTGGGCTGGTCTCCCGGGGACGACCGCGAGAAGATGACAAAACCGGAGATGGCGGCCGCGTTCTCCCTCTCCCGGGTGCTTGGGTCACCGGCGAAGTTTGACATCGCGAAACTCGCAAGGCTCAACGCCCAGTACATCGCCGAGATGAGCCTTCAGCGATTTATTGATGCGCTTGCGAATTTCGCAAGGGACACAGGGCGTGAGGAGGTGATGCAATGGATTGAGAACTCGCCCGCGAAATTCGCAGATGCCGCAGCCCTGATGCAGGTCCGGACAAGAATCTTTGCCGACTGCGACGACTGGGCCTTCCTCTTCCACGGCCGCATCCAACACGATCCGAAGGCCGTGAGGAAAAACCTACACGAGGAAGCGCGGGATGCCATTGAGCAGCTCCGCTTGATTTTTGCGAACTTCGCAGCCGAAGATTTCACCGCCGGAAATCTGGAGTCCGCCACAAGAGGACTTGAAAGGACCAGGAATCTCAAGGAGGGCTCGCTAAACAAGCCCTTGAGGGTCGCCGCTACAGGAAAGGACTCGGGACCAGACCTTATGCCGGCTTTGGAGATAATCGGCAGGCGGAATGTCCTCGACCGCCTCGTCATTCCTCCTCGGGTGTCGTAGCCTCGACACCACCAAGAAGGCTGAGGCATTACGTATGATTCAATTTTTCGGGAATATTTTTGCGAAGCCCTGTTGACAGAAGCGCGTTTGATTCTACCTTAACATAGCCTGCATGGCAGGACAGGACGAGAGGATCATACTACTACTAAGGAGACCGCCCGACATGAGGAAGTTCTTTTCCCGTTCAATCTGTTGGATGGCAATACTGCCAGCTTTCGCAATCATCTTCTCGTCATGTTTTTCCGAGATCACGGAGAATGGGGGGACGACCACCCAGTCTTTGCAGCCAAAGCCTGTACAGACACCAGACACCCAGACAAGATCCGAGTTCTCACAGGGCATTCTCGAACGGGACAAGGTCATGGCCGCCGCCGCGGATCTGACAAAAGAGAAATATCCCGATGCCGAGGATCTGCTGGTAGACAACTACATATTCACCGGCTACAACCCCGACGGCACCTCTGTGGCATGGGACGACACCTTCATCAAGGTGCTGACAGAGAAGGGACGCAGAGACCACCAGACTCTTTCATTCTACTACACGTTGCCATACTCCACGGTAGTGCTGACCGTCCTGGAGATAATCAAGCCCGACGGGAAGGTCGTGCCCATAGAGATAAACGAAAACGCAAGGGAGATGATCAACAGCACACAGATGGGGTCAAACATATACAATCCGAACAGCAAAGTGTTGAAGGTGAACGTCCCGGGCCTGGAGATAGGCGACATGGTCAGATACGTGGCGTTCCGCGACACAGTGAAGACGAGAGTCCCGGACACATGGAGCGACTATTATTTGCTGGAGTACACCAGCCCCATCAGGAAACTGACAATCGAGGTCGCAGGCCCAGTCTCAATGCCGCTCAAGGCAATCGCGCTGAAAGACGAGATCCCCGGCACGGTGAAGCCATTCGTCAAACGGGGGCGCTACACCAACAGATACAAGTGGGAGGTGAGCGATGTGCCCCAGATGCACAGGGAGCCCAACATGCCGGCCCTCCACTCCGTCGTCCAGAGGCTGCTCGTGAGCACCATCGAGAACTGGGAGAACGTCTCACAGTGGTACTGGAGGCTGTGCCTGCCTAGACTTCAGGCCGTCACCCCCGAGATGGTCAACAAGACACGCGAGCTTACAGCAGGCGCATCAACGGAGTCACAGAAGATCCAGGCTCTCTTCTCCTTCGTCTCCCAGCACATCAGATACATGGGGATAACCACCGAGAAGGAGGCTCCAGGCTACGAGCCGCACGACGTGAGCATAACCTTCGAGAACAAGTATGGCGTGTGCCGCGACAAGGCAGCCCTGCTCGTCGCCATGCTGAGGATCGCAGGCCTGAAGGCCTACCCCGTCCTAATCATGAACGGGTCGAAAAAGGATCCAGACGTGCCGAACCCGTATTTCAACCACGCGATAGTTGCCGTGGAGACCGGCGGCGGCTCGTATGTCCTGATGGATCCCACTGACGAGAACACCCGCGAGATATTCCCCGCCTACCTCTGCAACCAAAGTTACCTGCTCGCCAAACCTGAGGGCGACACATTGCGCACCTCGCAGATCGTGCCTGCAGCCCAGAACCTTCTGAACATAACGACGAACGCCTCGGTGAACCAGTCGGGGACGATGATATCCGAGACATCCATCCGCTTCGACGGCATCAACGACGGCGCATACCGGGGCTATTTCGCCAGACGCAAGCCTGACGAGAGGAAGGAGTTCTTCGAGAGGGTTCTCAAGAAGGTGATGCCCGGCGCAAGACTGGTTGACTACGACATACAGCCGACCAACATAAGAGACACCTCGGAGCCCCTCAAGGTCTATCTGAGGTATGTCGCCACGAACACGATGATCCAGGGCGACGGCAAGATCATGCTGCCGCCCCCGTGGATGGGGTCGTCATTAGGTGTCGTCAACTTCATCCTCGGGACCGCAGGTTTGGAAAAAAGAAAATATCCTCTGGTCACCGATATCGCCTGCGGGGTGAGGGAGGCGTTCTCGATTGATCTCAAAAACGCGGTTGGCGCACAAATGGCACTGCCAGGCACAGAATCAATAGAAGACCCCACGATGGCATGGAGCCAGAATTTCAGCTTCGAGAACAACATCCTTTCCGCCAGCGGGGAGTTCATGCTCAAGGTGGTGGAGTTCTCCACGGAGCAGTATCTCGATTTGAGGGAATCCCTGAAGAAAATAGAGCACAGCAGGCGAAAGACTCCTATTTTCTACCAGCCCGGGATGGAGAGCATCGCCGAAGACTTCAGCGGCAGGCAGGGCAACGCCATTGTAATTGACGAGACCCTCGATTGCAAGATCATTGATGCCACTACTTGGGAAACCACAAGGAATGTAAAAAAGAAAATACTCTCCTACGCCGGGAAAAAACAATATTCCGAGCTGAAGCTCAGATACAACCCCGCATGGGAGACCGTGAGCCTGAAGTATGCAAAGGTGACAGGCCTGGACGGCAAGGAGAGCACGATAAGCAGCGAAGAGATAAACCTTATGGACGAGCCATGGGTGGGAGGCGCGCCAAGATACCCCGCCGGGAAGATACTCGTGGTGAACCTTCCAGGGGTGGAGGTCGGCAGCACTATAGAATACAGGATCGTCAGGACGTTCAAGTCACGCCCGTTCTTCGGGATCACCGAGTACCTCCGCGGCTTCGAGCCTGTAAAGAGGAAGAGGATACGTGTCGAGACCCCGGAAGACTTCGTACTGAAGATATCCAACCAGTGGGCCGGAGGGGCATTCGTGTTCAACGACGTGGGCAAGGGCGTTTTCACATGGGAGAGCAGCAATGTCGAAGCGGTGAAGACAGAGGCTAACCTCCCGCCACACTGGTCTTTTGTTCCATCCATGGCACTCTCCTCAGGAGACTGGACGGATTACGCCAAAGGGCTCTCGATCCTCTTCGGGAAGGCCGCAGAAGGGCAGGAGAATGCCGCTCGACACGCAGAGAGGCTCGCTGCTGACGCAGAGGATGACAGGGGAAAGGTTTTGGCGGTAAGAGACTTTGTGGCAAGGAACATCCGCGAGGCGGGACCCGGGCTGGGAGAGCTTCCCCTGTCGGCAATAACCCCTGCGGACATGACACTTGCCGAAGGCTACGGCAACACCACCGACAGGGCTATCCTGCTGTTCTCAATGCTGACCAGCATTGGCATGGCTCCGGAATTCGTTTTGGTCGGCAACTTCCCCAGACTTGACCAGCTCAAGCGCTTCGACTCCATCCCCCAACCGGACTTGTTCGGCAACGTGCTCGTCAAGGTCATGCTGGGCAGGAATGCCGTATACCTGAACGACACGGACCAATATGCCGAGCTGGGAAGCACGCCAAGCGAGAATCTTGTCGCCCTCCCACTGAACACAGCCTTGCCGGGGAAGATCGCGGTGGCTCCGGAATTCAGAAAAAGAACCGATACAGCCTACACAATACGCCTGTCGGAGAAGGGAGATGCCACAATCACACGCAAACGCTTTTTCCACGGCACTGATTTCACGGCGTGGAACAAGCGATATACAGAGATGACATCCGAGGAGCGGAAGAGGCACTTCCAGGAGATGACGGCGAGTATATCCCAGGGTGCCAGGCCGACTGACGAGCTCAAGGTGGACTTCTTTGTCTATCCCGGCACCGAGGAGTTCTCCGTGGAGGTGGAAAACTATGCGATCGCGGAGAAAAACTACATGTACCTTAATCTCCCGGATTCCCTGGCCGGAGTCATCGGCCTGCACTCCGATATCAGAGAGAATCCCATGCTTCTCTCGGATTCCCGCGAGCAGACCTGGACCTACCTGCTGAACCTGCCTGAGTGCTTCGCCGGGAACATCCCCATCGCGCCGGCATCAAACGTCTGGAGCCTTCCCGCAAATGCCGGTTCAGTTTCCATTGTCAACGACAGGGATTTCTTCAGCGTATCCCAAAAGCCCGTGCTCTTCATAAACATGGACGCCAACCTGGGACCTGCCTTCCTGAGGGATTCGGAGTTCGAGGACATGCAGCTCGTCAACGAAAGGATTTCCAACCTCAGAAACCAGACGATCCTGATGGAGAGGTCCCCGTGACCTATTTGGCCCCCACGGCAAACTACGGAGCAGAATGACATGATCTCTGGAATAGGCACCGATATCGTGGAGGTGTGCAGGATACAGGCTATGCTCGACGAGCACGAGGACATCTTCCTCAACAAAATTTTCAACCATGATGAGCTCGAGGAGTCACATCGCCGCAACGACAGGGCGCAGTATTTTGCCGGCAGATGGGCCGCCAAGGAGGCTTTGGCTAAAGCTTTGGGATGCGGCTTCGGAAAAGACTGCGAATGGAAGGACATCACAATTGTCAACTCGGGGAACGGCAAGCCTGTGCTGTCGCTCGCCGGAAAGGCATTGCGGACCTCGCAGAAAGCAGGAGTAATGAACATTCATGTCTCGATCTCCCACGAGAAGCATTATGCCTGCGCCTCGGTGGTGGTGGAGACCAGAGGGGATCAATGAGATGAAGCTAGTATCAGCGGAGAAGATGCGGGAGCTCGACTCCCTTGCAATCGGTGAATATGGGATTCCCGGCAGGATTCTGATGGAGAACGCAGGTTCAGGCGCGGCGGTCATGATCCTCGAATATGCCGCGAAGCTCGCAGACAGGCATGTCAGACGCTTTGTCGTACTGGCTGGGAAGGGAAACAACGGGGGTGATGCCTATGTCGTCGCCAGATGCCTTTCCGAAACCTGCGATATCCCAGTCGTGCTGTATGCCGCATCGCCTGTCTCGGAGCTTCCCGATGATGCCAGGACTCATGCGGAAGCCGCCTCAAAAACTGTATCTGTGGAGGAGCTTCTCGAGCCGCCGTCCTTGAATTTCGGCGACTTTATAATTGACGGCCTGCTGGGGACAGGTGTAAGGGGGGCTCCCAGGGCGCCCTTCGACAGATGGATCGCTGCGGTGAACTCGTCAAACCTTCCGGTGGCATCTCTGGACATACCGTCAGGGCTAGACGGGGACACCGGCGAAACTCACGGGAATGCCGTCAGAGCCGACCTGACAGTGACCATGGGCCTGCCGAAACAGGGAATGATCACAGGACAGGGCCCGGAGCTGTGCGGCATAGTCAAATGTATTGACATCGGCTTGCCCCGGGAATGTTTGGCGCAGATCCCCGGCGGGATGGAGATGATTTTCGAACAGGATATACTCTGCCTCGGAAGAAGGCCATGCGACTCCCACAAGGGGCTTAACGGTCATCTTTTGGTGATCGGGGGCAGCATCCTTTATCCCGGTGCCCCGGTGCTGGTTGCCGAGGCAGCCATGCGCTCAGGGGCGGGTCTTGTCACTCTTGCCATGCCGCACAGCGCAAACACCTCCAGCCCAAGGATGAACTCTATCATTCTCAGAAGAATCAGGGATTCCGGAAAAGGCTTCTTCTCGGAAGAGTCCGCGGAAGAATTGAACAAGCTCGCCACAAAGGCCGACGCGCTGGTCATCGGCCCGGGAATAGGCACAGCCGATGATGTGAGGTTCATGCTTGGCGCCCTGAATATCCCGGGCATTCCAGTCCTGTGGGATGCCGACGGCTTGAACATGCTCGCTGAAAACCCCTGGATGCTGGATCGTGTTTCGGCTGCAGTGCTGACACCACATCCCGGTGAGATGGAAAGGCTGCTCAACGGATTCAACCTGAAGGATGCATCACTATCCGGTCGGATAGCCAGCGCATCGGCTCTGGCATCGAAGACCAACACTGTGGCAGTTCTGAAAGGGCACCGCACAGTAACGGCTTCGCCGGAAGGCAGGCTGGCAGTCAACAGCAGCGGCTCCCCTGCACTTGCCTACGCCGGGACAGGCGATGTGCTCGCAGGAATCATCGGCGCATTCCTGGCTCAAAAAATCCTTCCCGCAGAGGCCGCAGAGGCCGCAGTCTTCATACACGGACTTGCCTCCGAGGCCAGCGTATTAGGCACAAGAGGACTCACCGCCGACGACCTTGTTGGCCTCCTGCCAGCCGCGATGATGGAGATATCACCATTCGCATAATAGCCAGATTCAAGAGCCAATTTCAAAACTCCCCGTGCCCGCGCGGCGTGCCAAAATAGCCTGCCGCTCAAAGGGTTGGGGCGGAGGCACGGCATTCGCCAAGGCAAAATGGCAGGCACAGACAGTTGATGGTATGCACCAGCCATCTCGCCGCACCGCCTGCCGCACCTGCGCTCCCAACGCGGTTCACGCGGAGTTTTGAAACTGGCTCTTTTATCTGATAATGCGAAAAAAACACCGGTTACATCATTGACAGCGCTTGCCGAGGCACTATATTGATGGGCTTTCTGCCGTATGAAGGGTTTGAGTGCCTTCTTGTAGGGAAAGACTGGAATCCAGCGGCAGCCTGAATCTGAACAGTAGTGAAAATGGTTTTCTGGAGGTATTGAAAGATGTATGCGGTTATTTCGACTGGCGGCAAGCAGTATCGCGTCATGAAGGATGACGTGATTGATATCGAGCGCATTGAGGGCGAGCCCGGGAAGGAAGTATCCTTCAGCGAAGTCCTGGTTGTTGGCGAAGGAAGCAGCATCGAGATTGGCACTCCGCTGCTGGCATCGGCGACGGTCGAAGGAAGGATACTCGAGCATTTCAGGGGCAAGAAGCTCGTAGCATTCAAGATGAAGCGCCGAAAGAGCTACCGCCGCAAGATCGGCCACAGGCAGGAACTGACCAAGGTGCAGATCGAGAGTATCCTCTCCAAGTCTAATCCCAACGCCGAGAAGCCCGCGAAGGAAGAAGCCGGAGAAGCCGCCCCGAAAGCTGAGACGGAGCCGGCAAAAACTGCTGCGGCACCCAAGAAAATGACTGAAAAATCTGCAGCCAAGAAGCCGGCAGCAAAAAAGAAGCCCGCAGCAAAGAAAAAAACGGACGAGTAAACATCGTCGGTGTCGGGTTGAGTCACCCGAAGGCTGTACAGCAATGACCACGAACGAACTATGAGACGATTCGTAGTTTCAGCGCCTCAGTCAAGAAGCTCCTTGAGCATGTCCACTACCGCCTTCGGGTTAGCCTTGCCATTGCTGAGCTTCATCACCTGCCCGACGAAGAACTGCAGGACTTTCTCGTTCCCCTGACGGTACTGCTCAAGTTGTGCCTGATGCTCTGCCACGGCCCGTTCGCAAAGGCTTTTGATTTCAGAGACATCACTGACCTGGACAAGCCCCTTATCCTTGACTATCTCCGGCGCGGTAATGCCGCTGACGAACATCTCCGCGAAAACCTGCTTGGCGATCTTGCCGTTTATCGTGCCGCCGTTTATCAACTCGACCATTTCCGCCAAAGCTCCAGGCTTTATCCTGCATCCGGAAATGCCTTCGGGTGACTCCGCGATCTCACGCAGAAGCTCAGTGATGATCCAGTTGGCCAGCATTTTGGGTGTCGAGGTCTTCACAGCGCCTTCGTCGAAATAGTCCGCCACGCTCTTGTCCTGGACCAGGACTTCCGCGTCATATGAGGTCAGCCCGAAATTTTCAATGAAACGCCTGCGTTTCGCGTCGGGGGTTTCGGGCAGGCGCTCACGTATCAGCGCGATGTCGGTATCGTCAAAGACAAGAGGAGGGAGGTCTGGCTCGGGGAAGTAGCGGTAGTCGCTCTCACTTTCCTTCGTCCTCATCAGATAGCTGATCCCCTTGTCGTCGTTCCATCCGCGGGTCTCCTGCATAAGCCGGACACCGCTGTCAAGCTCCTCCGCCTGCCTGGCAATCTCAAATTCCAGCGCCCTGTGCACGGCACGGAAGCTGTTCAAGTTCTTGATCTCGATCTTCGTGCCAAGCTCCTTGGCTCCTGCGGGCTTCAACGAAATATTCACGTCGCACCTCAGCTCCCCCTTCTCCATGTCGCAGTTGCTGACAGCGGCGTACTGCATTACCTTTTTCAGCTCAGTGAGATAGGCGTGCGCCTCATCCGGGGAAGTCATGTCCGGCTCGCTGACTATCTCCATCAAGGGCCCACCGGCACGGTTGAAGTCAATCCCGCTGAACCCCGTGAAATGCGTGGACTTGGCCACATCCTCCTCAAGGTGTATCCTGGTGATCCCGATATGCTTGTCCGGGAGCGGCTCGCCGGAAAACCCTTTGCCGGCAATATGGATGCTTCCGTTCAGGCAGAAAGGCAGGTCGTACTGGGAAATCTGGTAGTTCTTGGGCATGTCAGGATAGAAATAGCTCTTCCTGTCGAACTTGCTGTACTTCGATATCTCACAGGAGCACATCAACCCTGCCAAGACAGTTTTCCTGACAGCCTGGATATTGGTCACAGGGAGAACCCCGGGATACCCCATGCAAACCGGGCAAACCAGCGTGTTCGGCTCCGCCCCGTAACGGTTGGCGCAGGCGCAGAACATCTTGCTCAAGGTGTTCACCTTGACATGCACCTCCAACCCTATTACCACATCGTAATCCTCGTTCATCCGAATAGCCTCTGCCGTGTCAACTAGTATCCTGAATCTTCCCCAGGGCTTATCTCAAGGACTCTCGCGAGAGTTTCCGGATCCGTCCGGAAAAACGATCCCATGCCCTCGAAAAAACCATGCCCACGGATACAGTGTATGTTCATGTCGGTGAAGGTGATCTCTACACCCTCCTTCAGGTTCTTGACGGTGATGTTCGTCTTAGGCATCATCCCCGGCCCTCCGAAGGGGCAGGGCAGTTTGCCTCTGACGGAATCAACCTTTACGGCGAAGTGAGGCTCGACCTTTATAAACTCGCCGAGCCCCTTCTTGCCCTGCTCGCGGAAGTACTCCATCTTGTCGGCCATTTTTTCCGGAGACAGATTTAGTTCCCGGAGACGCGAGGCATCCTCGTCAATTATCTGTACCAGATCCCGACGGTCATCGCCCAAGAAACCGTGCATCGTCAAAACACCCGGCTGCATGTTCCGCTGAGCCTGCAACATCTCAGGATTCTGCTTCATCCAACAAATCTCCATTCCCTCGCGGCAAACAAAACCCTGCCGCATTTATTCTATTTCAAACCCGCCAAATGTACATCCCATGCGAAATAAAGCAAACAACTGAAACCCATACCGCCCAATATTGTCGAGCCAATTGCAAAACTCCCCGTGGCCGCCTGGGGGGCATGCTTAACCTCCACCCACTTTCAGATTTCCTTACCACAATGAAAGCGGTGCTGAAAGACAAGCACCGCAGTCCAAAAGACGGCTGATGCCGTCGTTTTTTTCGCATGTTCAGCCGATTCTGGTTCGCTTTGTCGGTATTTACGCGCCGCAGGCTCTGGAGTGCGCAACTTTTTAGTTGCGCTTTGGCTCTGTTTTGAAATTTGAATTTCGGATTTGTTTAGGGTTTAGATATTGTGATTTAGGATTTCTCCGTTTCTGCGACTGCGAGTCTGGCTCTTCATGGGGATCAAGATGTCTGATTTTGGAGTCACTCCCCAGACTTTCGCTTGATTTTGTGTCATTGGCGGCTAGTTTAGTGGCATGGTGCATAAGTCAGTCATACAATATCGTGTTCCCTATGCGGACACCGACCAGATGGGCGTGGTGTACTACGCGAACTATCTGGTTTACTTCGAGCGCCTGCGCTCGGAACTGCTCCGGGAGTCCAGCGCGTCGTACAGGGAGGTCGAGGCGGCGGGGATAATGCTGCCCGTCGTCGAGGCTGTATGCAGATATAAAAGCCCCGCCAGGTACGACGATATGCTGGAGATATCCGGCTGGATCGAGGAACTCAGGGGACCGAGGCTGAAGATATGCTGCGAGGTCCGCAAAAACGGGGAGCTTCTTGCCGAGGGGCACACGGTACATGTTTTTGTTGACACCGCCACCAGGCGGCCGGTTAGGCCTCCGAAAAGCTTCGACCAGTTCAAGTAGGGCGAAGTTCCTGAAGGAGGGAGTCTTGGAGCCAATGACCGGGGTCGAACCGGTGACCTGATCATTACGAATGACCTGCTCTACCGACTGAGCTACATTGGCTTCAGATACAACGCCGCACTTTAATGCATTTCCACGATAAAGCAAGCAGGCTTGTGAATATTGCCCAATAGATGTGCCAGATAGATATTCGAGCCAGTTTCAAAACTCCGCGTGAACCGTGAACAGGTTTCAGGAAGACCAACAACCAACAACTGCCAAGCGGCACTGGAGCTTCCCTTTGCGAAGTTTGTGTTCACGCCCTTGCGGCAACGAGAATCCTGACCTCTTTGGCTCCGGCCTTGAGCAGTGTCTCGGAGGCACTGGCCAGAGTCGCCCCGGTGGTGAGCACGTCATCGAGCAACAGAATGGAAAGCCCTTTGGAGGCTTGTCTGTTGCGTGCGGAGAAGGCACTGGCGAGATTTTTCTTGCGGGTCTCCCTGTCCAGGTTCGCCTGCTTGCGCGTCATCACGCGTCTTCTGAGAAGGTTCACCACCGGGATTCCTGTATTTTTAGAGAACGCCTGCGCGATCAGCTCCGACTGGTTGAAGCCTCGGGACACCAGCCTTGTCCAGTGAAGCGGGGTAGGGACGACCACATCAGCAGGCTCTGTCCCTTTCCAGGCATCTGCGGCCTTATCGCCCAAGAACCTTGCCACGGAAGTGTTGCGCCCGTACTTAAGACGATGTATCAGTTCCCTGCCGGCACCTTCCATGCGCATCAACGCTGTCGCCCCGATCCATGGCCTTTTATCCTCCTTCAGGCACTTGCCGCAAAAATCGAATATCCCGTCGTTCTCCGCCCCGCATCCCGGACAGCGAGGGCCAAGAACAAAAGGGATGCGCTCAAAGCACTCTCTGCATACAGTGCCCAAGCTCTCATCCGGCACGCGATTCCCGCAGCAGACACAGGGGAAGGAGTCGAACATAGATAACGCACCCCGGGCAGCCATGGCAGCATTATCGAGGGAAAAAATCCCGAAATGTACGATTTTCTTCAATTTTCGACCTTTTTTATCTTTCCACAAGTAGAAATCCGGTTGAAATATAATTGCGATTGAGATAATGTTCAAGCATCGTCGCGGACTTGATGTCCGCAAGAAGAGGCTTTATATATTACAAGAAGATCAAAAAAAGGAGTGAAGATGGCGAAGCTTGAGAAAAAAGGTGTGGATCCAGTCCTGGCAGCGGTGGCGAACTGGTTCGTTTTTTCGATTCTGGGATACATCCTCATCGGGCAGACAAGCAAGGGCGTGAAAGTGCTAATTACTATCATTGTCGGATTGGTCTGCTGCTGGCTTCCCGGCGTGATACTTGCGATTCTCGCGGCTGTTGACGTCTATCAGGTCGCCAAGGCTGTCAATGAGGGTGAGGAGATTGATGAGCACGAGTACATGGTGCCCATGCTCTACAAGTTCGCCAAGATATTCGACAAGGAAGCCATCTGCAAGGCGGCGCCCCCTGCCGAAGGCTGAAGCAAACTTATATTCGTGAACATTGCCGCCTGCCGGTTAATATGCCGGCAGGCTTTTTTTCTTTCGAATGCGTCTCCGCACATTCAGATTTCTTGATCCCGTAGGAAGAGCCAGCCTCGCAGTCGCAGAAACGGAGAAATCCTAAATCACAATATCTAAACCCTAAACAAATCCGAAATTCAAATGGGTCAGCCTTATGGCTGGCATTTTCCTTTTGTCAAAGTCAAAGCGCAACTAAAAAAGTTGCGCACTCCAGAGCCTGCGGCGCGTAAAGACCGACAAAGCGAACCACATTCGCCTGAATGTGCGAATAAAACGACGGCATCAGCCGTCTTTTGGACTGCGGTGCTTGTATTTCAGCACCGCTTTTACTGTGGTTTATTATAAATTTCGATATTCGGATTTGTTTAGGATTTAGGGTTTCGAGTTTAGGATTTTGGTTTTGCCGTCCATGCCACATGCACCATGCCCTATGCTTTTCTGGATGATGCCACTTCAACTTCCTCGAGGTAAGGATGTCCGACATTAGTGACGATTACCGAACGTATCCAAGCTCAATTTCCCCTGTGGCGGTCGGGTTTGCGTTTTAGCAGGCGGGCGAGTATGCTGCCGAGCTTGCCTGAGCCTTCGAGGCGCTCCATCATACGGGCGCGCTCAGCCTGCTTGTCCTCTTCGGTGGGCACGCGGTCATGAAGCGGGACGGCAGTTTTTTGTGACAGCCACTGTCCCAGGCAACGCGGCTCGGTCGAGTCACGGATAGAGTGGGTTATCCGGATTTTCTCGGGAGTTTTGCTTCCGGCACGGGCGATAGGCGATTGCACCAGCTCGATCGCGTAGAGGTGGTACCACGGGTCGCCGTCGCTGTCGTGTGTCTCCGTCAATTCCAAGGCCCTGGCCTCGAAGAGTTCCGTCACTTCATCGGAGATTCGGGTTTGGTGTACCAGCCTTCCTGGCTCGACGCGCCATTCTTTGCGGCCTCGGAGCAACCAGAGCGTTTGCCGTGCAAGCCATACGCCCAACGCAGCCAGCATCAGCATTACAACCCATAAGTTAGGCTCGTCGAGAGCCTCCCTGGCCAACAACATCAACCCGGTCCATACCAGTCCCGTGAATATCGCGACTACAAAAGCCTGCTTGCGCCGGGTATCGAGGTTTGGGACAAGCAATTGTTCGCCCATCTGCCCGGTGGCTTCCTGCCAATCATCGGGCAACGCCGCCGGTTCCGCTGACTTTCCCCTTTCCGGCAGCTCCAGCGCGGCGCACAAGCACTGCGCAGCCTCGACCCGTTGTGCGGGAGTGCCGAGATCGGTAAGCTCGACAAGGCTGGAGTCCAGTTGAATCATCAATGCCGTGTTGGCAGGCCTGACGAAGACTCGCCAGATTTCATCCCGTGGCATCCGACGGGTGGACTTGAAGGGGCCTCTCTGGCGAACGTGCAACAGAATGTCATGTTCAAGCACAAGACGGTCCTCCGCCCAAAGCAAGCGGAAAAGCTCCTGGATCGCCATCACCCCGCCGCATGTCCAGATTGACAGCCAGATCAACATGAAGGCCCCGACAGCCAGCGCGGGCATCATCTTTGCCGGTTCTCCTGAACCAAATGCAGGACTGCCGGTCAGCAGACTCCAGACACCATGCCCGAGGATGAACAACGCAAATGCCTCGCCCACAGCCCACATGCTCAGCCACAGGGCGAGAAAAAGCGCTCCTGGGATCCTTCCTAAGCCACGCGGACGGAAGACGAACTCATCTGCCACAACATACTGGGTTTCTCCGCTCATTCGCCATCGCCTGCCATCTCTTCACAACCTCCTGGCTCCGAAGACAGCTTTTCATTGGGCTGGTATTTCGAAGTGGTCACGATTGTAGGTGTGCCCCCCGCGATCAACCGAATGGGGTAGGCTGCGGGTGTTCGGGGCAACCCGTTGCGGTTTGCCGATGGCTCGGGCGGAGCCAGCATGTCAAAAGGTGCGAAGGGGATGTTCCTGAGGATCCAGTAAAAGACGATGGCCCAGAGCAGTATTTTAATGTGCACACTCCTCATCGTCAGGCGCGGGAAACGGAATTTCAGGCATTCCGAGGCGAACTCCAGATAGCTCCACGCAAGGTACGGGATAAATAGCACCAGCATCTTGTTGTAGCTCCATGCGCCGGCGATATCGAACCTCGCCAGGCAGCATAAAGCCCTGCTCGAGCCGCATCCGGGGCAGTAAAGGTCCGTAAAATAGTGGAAGGGGCAGGGAGGGATCAGCGAACGGATGCGCTGGTCCCTCAGCGGGAAGAAATAAATCAGCAGCCAGCCGAGCATCATCCCGGCGGTCAGCACCCAGAAAAATAAAAGAGCCGGAAATCTCTTCCGGCTCTCATCTTCCTGACTGTCCAAAGATCCCATGAATGCCCTGTACAGTCTCTTCAGGTACATGATTGTTAGTTCATGGCTCCTGATAAAAAACCAAGCCCCATCAAGATGAACCAAATGAGGCCAATCAGCAACCCACCGCAGAGAGAAAGGATCGAGAAAAGCTTGGCTTTCTTTGATGCCTGCAGCGCACCCTCACGGTCGCCGCTCTCGTGTTTGCCGTTGACCTGGCAGGAAAAAACAATCGCCGGGATCCCCAGAGGCCAACAGCAGAATATCGTTGTGAGTATGGCGAAAACGAGATAATTAGGCGGAGCCGCCACTGAACCTCCGGAACCCATTCCTCCAACTTCCTCGACCACTTCCACTCCTGCATTTTCTTCAGACATCTCTCAGCCCTCCTGACTTGTTTTACATATTCCACACTAAGCTACCGTACTGCCACTGCAAGATACCGCCTGAAAACACCTGTTTCAAGCGTTATTCCCTAAACTTTTTCCTTAAAATCCCTTGCTGGCATTGATTCTGAAGCCGGGAGGATGTAGATTTAGTTTCATTGCTTGCTGTTAGGCCTTGGGAATGACGAGGCTGTGCTGGAGCAGGTTTAGTTTTAGGATTTATCAACGAGCAGGTTGCCATAATGACAAGAAAAGTGCTGATAACGGGAATAACCGGTCTGGTGGGAAGCGCCTTCACGGTCGAGGCGCTCCGGCGCGACAAGAAGCTGCATTTCGTGGCGCTCGTCCGAGGAAAGGACAACATCTCCGCCAGGAACAGAGTGACAGAAAGCATTGAGAGCCAGTGCGCTTTCGACGGCACCCCGGAGTTGGCAAGGCCTCTCATGGACAGGATAGACGTGCTGGAGGGAGATATCGGCGACCCCTTGCACCTTGCCATGTCCCCCCAGCTTCGGGGCATCGAGTCAATATTCCATTGTGCCGCAGATGTGAATCTTGGAGTGGATCCCAGCGGGCAAACGTTCAACGTCAACTACAACGGGACCAGGGCACTGCTGAAGATAGCCTCCGAGCTGAAGCTGGAGAGCTTCCATTATGTCAGCACCGCATATGTCGCCGGCAAGACCGCCGGGAAGATAATGGAGGAGGAGTCTACTGCGACCGAGTGGAACAATCCTTACGAGAAAAGCAAGTTCGAGTCGGAGAAGATTGTGCGGCAATCCGGGGTGCCCTTCACCATCTACCGTCCCTCGATCATCGTTGGCCGGAGATCTGACGGGAAGATACGCAAGCCCCTGGCATTCTACTTCATCCTCGAGTTTCTCGGGGTCATAAAGGAGCGGCAGTGCGCAAAAAAACACCTCGAGCCAAGGGATGTAATAGACATCCCCCTCAGGATGCTTGCATATCCATCCGACACGGTATTCTTCGTCCCGGTGGACTACGTGACTGAGACCATAACCTCCATATTCTTCATGCCTTGCGAGAACAAGACATATCATATCACAGGGAGAACCCCCGTGTCCACCAAGAGCATAGAGAAGGGTGTGGGCAAGGCTCTGAAAGCGAAGAACATCAGGATAGTCGAGAACTTCGAGAACCTCACTATGGACGAGAAGCTTTTACAACGATTCCTAGGGGAGTTCATCCCCTATTTCGGATCCCGTGCTGTCTTCGATGTCTCGAACGTCGAGAAGCTTTTCGGCAAGGAGTCCCTGGAGTGGGATTTCAGCACCGACAGGCTTACCGATCTGATATCCAGCTACTACAAGGAACATTTCCCCGAACTGACGGATGTTTGAACTTCCTGACATTACTGCATCACGGCTGGATTGATCCGGGTTCGGCAAGAGATGGAGAAAAATGCGAATTAACCCTTCTGCTTTAAGCCATGCGTTTCCTGACGACCCAGGCGGATCTGGATATCCGGACGAGATTGAAGTTCCTGCAGACGACGCGCCTGCCGAGGACATTGTCGCCGAAAAGCTCGACACCCCGGACTCCGACGCGCTGAGCATCTACATGCGGCAAATGGCAGCAAGCCAAACCCTCTCCCTCGAGGAGGAACGATCGTATGCCATGAGCTACGACAATATCATGATGGAGTTCCGTGAAAAGCTCTACACCGTCGGTTATGTTGCAGTCGAGCACCTGAGGGCTGTCGGCAACATCGAGATAGACAACATAGAGAACAATTTCATCATACGGCACGACGATGCAGCCTCCGGAGGCATGTCCAGCCCCGAGGGCATACTGCTGGATCTGAGGAAATGGGGCAGGAAGATAGAGAATCTGCACTCGATTCTCCGCTCAGGCTTCCAAGGCAAGGGCGCACAGGATGAGCTACAGGCAATCCGCCTGAAACTCTCGAAAACCCTCTCTCGGCATCTGCTCAAGCACGAGTACCTTGCCGAGTGGTATGATGTAGGCTTGTCATATCTGAAGGAGGTCGGGATAAAAAGTCTTGATCAAGGCTCCGCAGGGGAAAAAAACACGATATCGGAAGAGCGCAAGGACTTCATCCGCAAAAAGCTGCTTATGGAGATCCAAGAGTTCCGCGACCTGATGTGCGAGCTGCAGTCAATCCGCTCAAAGGCAGACAACGTCAGAGCAAAAATACTGCAGGGCAACCTCCGGCTGGTCATCAGTGTCGCCAAGCGATTCCAGTTCAGAGGCCTGCCACTCAACGACCTTATACAGGAGGGCAATCTGGGCCTGATGAAAGCAGTTGACCGCTTCGACTACAGGCGCAATCACAAGTTCAGCACCTATGCAACATGGTGGATTAAGCAGACGATTTCCAGGGCGATAGCCGACCAGGCGAGGGTAATCCGCATCCCAGTCCACATGATAGCCACCTTGAACCAGATATTCCAAGCCGAGCAGCGCCTTCTCCAGAAGCAGGGGAGGGAGCCTGAATGCAACGAGCTTGCCGCAGAGCTGGAGATGCCGGTAGAGCGTGTCAGAGCCATGAAAAAAATGGCCCAGCAGCCGGTTTCCCTGCAGGCTCCGGTAGTTGCGGGCAGCAGCTCGTTGATCGAGGACATGCTTCTCTCGCCTGACGGCGATGACCCGGTGAAGGATGCCGCCTACTCCCTGCTCAAGGAGAAGGTAGATGAGGTCTTCACAACCTTGACCGAGAGGGAGCAGCAGGTGTTGCGGTTGCGCTACGGGCTGAGAGGCGAAAGCCCCAGGACGCTCGAGCAACTAGGGAACTATTTCCAGCTTACACGGGAAAGAGTCAGGCAAATCGAGATCAGAGCATTGGAGAAGCTAAGAGATCCAGACCGCAGAAAATATCTCGACGGATATTTCAACTGATGTGATCGCTTTTGCAGCGGATCAATCGTGCTGGAGCCTCTTCCACCAGTTGTCACCTACAGCCCTGGCATCCAAATGCATGACCTTTTCCGTTTTCTCGTAGAGCTTCTCGGTGTTGCCCCAAATCTCAAGATGCCACGCTAGTATATCCCTTTTGCCTACACCCCTAAGGCTGAATGAAATCTTGCGGCCGCTTATCTTTTCCATCAGATTCTGTTCGTCAGCATGCCAGACAGGCCGGCCGAAGTCAGCAAGCTCCTTCATCACGGCTACCTCGTCGTAGCCCTTCTTGCTTCCTTTGGCTTGCCTGGGGTAGGTATAAGTGTGCACCTGCCTGCCGCTTACCTCGTCCTTCCCCGGCGTCAGCACGAAAAGATAAAAATAAGGCACCTTTATCTTGGGGTTCGAATCCTTGCGGGATATGGTGTACTCCACCTCGATCTCGGAGGTCTTGCTTTTCGAGTCAACCCCCGTCTTGGGAACCTTGACATCAAGGACTGTGATGCTGTAGTCGGCGTACTCGCCCATGACATCTCCGCCGGCAGATTCCGGCAAGTCCGTGTTGTAGTAGGCCCTGATCTTGCTGACAGGGTAGGCACGACGGGCCTTGTCTTTCTCGATGATCAGCTTGCCGTCACTTATGCTGACGATCTCCACCCCGGCAAGCGTTGTCCCGTCGTTAAATATTATCGTCCCCGAATAGCTGCAGATGCACTGCAAAGCAACAAAAAAAAATGCCGCCGTCCTTTCCATATCATTATCCCTCCACCTTATGCAAACGCGAAAATATGACAACATATTGCCCGAAGGACAAACAAAAGTCTCCTACGCCGCCTTCGGGACAAAACTAGAAGGCAAAGATTAATCGTCTTTTTTGGTCTTGGGCAGACCGAGGACCTTGTCGCCTTTTTTCCAGCGCCCGTCCTTGGAAAGGATATCAATCCTTTCGAAACGCTTGAGAACATTCCTCTTCTTCCGTACATTCCCGCTTACTTTCAGACTCGGATGACGAGACATAGCATACTCCATATGAATAAATATTTTCCGACACATCCAGATTAACGACCTGGAACCCTCCCACTCCAGAGCGGGATAATATTGTCCAAGAAACAGCTCTGTCAACCCGGATCGCAGAAAAAAAAGACCTTTTCAGGCATTTCCCCCAATTGTTCAGGAATGAATCATTCGGCTCTCCTGCGTTCGGCGAACCCGCGGTACTTCTGCATTATGTTGGAAATATATGCCCTGGTTGAAGGGATGGCGATCCTCTCCATCACATCCCCTTCGGGA
>CAZANS010000011.1:0-19518 GCA_964486565.1 uncultured Victivallales bacterium | reverse complement strand
CAGGTGTACGCTGCCGTGCTCTATCCTGCATATAAAATCTGAACAACGTTTCAAGGCGTTTACAGCACGCCTGAACACGCTGTCCTCAAGAAAATCAGGTGTATGTGCCGAGAAAGAGGAGTTCTCCGGGAAGGGAGGGGAGATTCTTGGCTCATTCCGGCACATCCCGAGCAACAGACGGAAAAACTCCAATGTCGGCTGGGCAAACGAAGACCCTGAATACTGCATCCTCACAGTGGGCTCGGCATAGCCGCAATCCCAAGTCCCTGAGGTCGAGACCTTCCTGCCCCTCAGCAGAAAAACCCTTGCAGCCATCAGAGCGATCACGAGAATCAAAAAAGCAAGCGTGCAAATACCTATCAGCCCAAGCGAAAAAGAGGCATGCGAGAGAGAGGCCTCCACTCGTCGGGCACCCCAGCAGTCAACAAGCTGCGAGACTGGATTGGCCAGAAGACCCACGGCAAAAACTCCACCGATGCCCACCAGAAAACAAATACCGGAAAGCACCGTCATCGGGAAAAGCATCGCCGCGCAAGGGTCTTTTGCCGCTTTGCAGCATTCAGTCCTGCCCTCCCCGAGAAACATTATCCCGCCAGACTTGGCAAAGCAACCCAGCGCCAAGGCGCCGATTAGAGAGAGAGCGATGACAGCAGCAATCGAGCCGTAGACCAGCTCTTTCCCGTCAGCTCCGCCTGCCGACAGGCCGTGAAGCGCGGCAAGAAATATCAGAAACTCGCTAACGAACCCGTTCAGCACAGGCAGTCCGGATATCGCGGATGCCCCGGTAAGAAAACACGCCCCAGTGACAGGCATCTTCTTCAACAGCCCCCCCATCTCGTCAATATTATGTGTCCCCGTAGCCTTTATTACAGCACCGGCACACATGAACAACAAGGTCTTGAATACCGAATGGTTGAAGACATGAAGCAGCGCCCCGGCGAAAGCCAATGCCGACACAGTGGGCGACCCGCAGCAAATACCCAACACACCCAGCCCCAATCCCAGCATGATTATCCCGACGTTCTCGATGCTGGAATACGCCAGCAGCTTCTTTATGTCCCTCTGGGCAAAAGCGAAGAGAATTCCAATTATTCCGGAAACCGCCCCGGCAGACAAAATCAGAAGCCCCCACCATGACTCAAATCCACCAAGGATCACAAGCACCCTCAGAATACCGTATAGCCCGAGCTTGATCATCACCCCCGACATCAGCGCGGACACAGGGCTTGGGGATGCAGGATGCGCACGCGGCAGCCACACGTGGAACGGGATGAACCCGGCCTTGGCACCGAAGCCGGCAAGCGAAAGAAGGAATATCGCGGTAGCCATCCCCCGGGAATGCGCAGAGGTTGCGAAATTCGCAAACTCCATATCCCCGCCAGATATTGAAAGCAGGAAAAACAACGATAGAATGCAGGCCAGGCCGAAATGAGACGAGACCGCATATATCCATGCCGCCTCGCGGACATCCTTGCTGCCCGAGTCGTGAAGGACAAGGAAGAACGATGAAACCGCCATGGCCTCCCAGAAGAATACAAACATAAAACCGTTGGCCGAGGCAAGCACCATCGCCATCGAGCAGACAAGCGAGTTGAACCAAAACCAGTATGGGGCATCGTGCTTACCGGCATCGAAATAAAATACCCCGTAAAGAGCAGACAGTACGGCCCCGAGAAGCAAAGTAACTGTGAAGAAAGCCGAAAGAGGATCTATCGAGACCGATAAACTAAGAAAAGGAATCGAGCTGGTTGCGGAGAAGAACAGTGTCCTGCCTCCTACAAGCACGGCGGCGGCAGGATACCCGCACAGCACCATAGCAAACACATTCCCTGCCGTCGCAATCTGTGCGGAAATCCGTTTCCCCGAAGGGGCAAAAAGTGCCAGGACCCCCGAAATCAGCAGCCCCGTCACTCCTATCAAAAAATATCCCATTTTTATGACTTTAAGCCTTAATCCAAGCAAGCCTCAACCCGTCGGTCAAAAGGCCGGGGGTAGCTCGGTCAGGCTTAAATCTATGCCGATGTCGCACAATGTCAAAAGAAAATCATAAAAATTTTTCCAAATCGCCGGGATCGTGTTAATGAATCATCATTTTTGCTTCCCGACGGAGAAGTCCAGCTTGCCTTTGACGGCGTCCACCTTAAGCATGTCGCCCTCGGCGATCTCTCCGGCAACGAGCATCCTTGACACCGGGGTCTCGATATCCCTGACGATGACGCGCTTGAGTGGCCTTGCCCCATAGACCGGGTCGAAGCCGGCATCGGCTATCAGCGATTGCGCCTTGTCGCTGATCTCGAGGGAGATGCCCACGCCCAGTAGACGTTCTGCGAAATTCGCGATTTGAATCTTGACGATCTGCTTCAGGTGTTCCTTGTCGAGCGAGTGGAAGAATAGGATGTCGTCAACTCTGTTGAGGAATTCCGGGCGGAAGTGCATCTTCACGCGCTCCATGATCTTGTCGTTGTTCGCGGGGTCGCCCGGGTGCTCGAGCAGTATGTCGCTGCCGATGTTAGAGGTCATGATTATTATGCAGTTCTTGAAGCTCACAGTGCGCCCCTTAGAGTCGGTTATCCTGCCGTCGTCGAGTATCTGCAGGAATATATTGAAGACATCCGGGTGGGCCTTCTCAAGCTCGTCGAAGAGAATGACAGAGTATGGATGCCTTCTCACGGCCTCGGTCAACTGCCCACCCTCGTCGAAGCCGATGTAGCCGGGAGGCGCCCCGATCAGGCGCGACACGCTGTGCTTCTCCATGTACTCCGACATGTCTATGCGTATCATGGCTCTCTCGTCGTTGAAGAGCTGCTCGGCAATGGCCCTTGCGGTCTCTGTCTTCCCGACACCAGTTGGGCCGAGGAAAATGAATGACGCAGTGGGCTTGTCTGGGTCCTTCAGGCCTGCGCGCGCCCTCATCACCGCGTCGGAGACGGCATTGACGGCCTCGTCCTGCCCGACAACCCTCTTGTGCAGCTCGATGTTCAGCGAAAGTATCTTCTCCTTCTCTCCCTCGACCAGCCTTGCCACCGGGATGTGCGTCCATCTCGCCACGACTTCGGCGATGTCGTTCTCGTCCACCTCCTCCTTGAGCAGGCGTTCGCCGCCTTTTTCCTGAAGGTTCTTCTCGGCCTTGGCGATCTGCTCCTCTATGCCTGGGATAGTCCCGTGCCTTAGGGATGCCGCGCGCTCGAGGTCGTACTCGCGCTCCGCACGCTCGAGGCTCTGTCTCGCCATCTCCAGACTCTCGCGCAGCTCGCGCAGCCCGGAAATCGCCTTCTTCTCCTTCTCCCATTCGGTGCGAAGTTCGCAACTTCGGGTCTTGAGCTCGGCGAGCTGCCTCTCGAGGTCGGCAAGACGTTCCTTAGCACCTGAATCCTTCTCTTTCCTGAGCCCGGTGATCTCGATCTCGAGCTGAATCTCGCGCCTCTCGATCTCGTCAATCTCGGTGGGGCAACTGTCAATCTCAGTCCTGAGTTTTGCCGCAGCCTCGTCAACGAGGTCTATCGCCTTGTCCGGCAGAAAACGGTCAGGGATATAGCGGTCCGACAGCGAGGCCGCCGAAAGCAGCGCGCTGTCCTTGATCTTCACGCCATGGTGTATCTCGTATCTCTCGCGCAGGCCGCGGAGTATGGACACAGTGTCCTCGACCGACGGCTGACATACCAAGACCGACTGGAACCTCCTCTCCAGCGCGGTGTCCTTCTCGATATGCTTGCGGTACTCGTCAAGAGTCGTCGCCCCGATACAGTGAAGCTCGCCCCTGGCGAGCATCGGCTTGAGCAGGTTCCCCGCATCCATGGCACCCTCGGCGGCGCCCGCGCCGACCACCGTATGAAGCTCGTCTATGAAAAGTATGATCTCGCCCTCACGCTCGGCAACCTCCTTCAGGACCGCCTTCAGACGCTCCTCGAACTCCCCGCGGTATTTCGCGCCGGCTATCAAGGCCCCCATGTCCAAACCTATGAGTTTCCTGTCCTTGAGCCCCTCCGGCACATCCCCGCGTATAATCCTTACCGCCAAGCCCTCGACAATCGCCGTCTTGCCCACCCCGGGCTCGCCGATCAGCACAGGATTATTCTTCGTCCTCCTCGACAGTATCTGTATGATCCTTCTGATCTCCTCGTCGCGACCTATAACAGGGTCGAGCTTGTCCTCAGCGGCCATCGCAGTGATGTCCCTGCCGTATTTCTCCAGGGCCTCGAAGGTGTTCTCCGGCTCCTGTGAAGTCACGCGCTGGTTGCCGCGTATGTCCTTTAGCGAAAGCAATATGTCCTTCTCGGTAAGCCCGAAATTGCCCGCGAGCTCGCGAACCTCGCCGCTGGCCTCCAGCAAACCGAGCAGCACGATCTCGGCACTGACGAACTCGTCGCCCAGCTTCTCGGCCTTCTTCGTCGCCAACGCAAAGGCGTTCTCTATATCCCTGCTGAAATACGACTGCTTCGCCCCTGGCCCGTCAACCTTCGGGATTCTGTCCAGACTCTTCTCCACCTCTTCGGAAAGATCCTTCCTGTCAACTTTAAGCTTCTTAAGCAAGGAGCCCACAATCCCGTCCTTCGAGGACAGCAGAGCCGAGAAAAGATGCATGGCACCTATCTCCTGATTTCCCCTCTCGGCAGCCAGAGACTGCGTGGCCATTAGCGCATTCCGCGATGTGTTTGTCATCTTGTCAACATTCATATCCACTCCTTACAAACTTGTCAGATCCTAAATCCCAACATTAATAAAGCAGGTCTTCTGCCAAAATTGTGCTTTTAAAATCAAAGTGCTTCGATGCAAAGGAGTTGCGATTGTAGTGGCAAACAGCACGCATGTGCCACAATGTCGCATGTCATTGTTTCCCTCACCTCTTAGAGCCAGTTTCACAGTTATAGTTTTTATTTTAGAGCCGATTTCAAAACTCCACAATTTGATCTTGTCCCTGGCAGGCGGCTACGGGATGTTTAGCAGTTTTCTGATGAACTGGTCTCCGCGCATGAGTCCGAGGGTGCCATTTTGGGTTTGGGACTCGGAATATGTTTTGATTGAGTCTGGGGTGATGTGTTTTGCCTGTATGGCTACCGGCACGGGTGTTCGGGTATGTTTCCTGAGATTGATGGGCACTGGGTGATCTGGGAGGAGGGCGAAGGAGATGTCTCTGCCCTTGAGGGCTTTGAGCACAGGGGCGACGATTCTGGAGTCGAAGTCCTTGATGGCGTGCATCTTGAGGTCGAGGTCGCCCATGTGGGAGCATTCGTCTATCGCCTCCACATGGAGATAGATGAAGTCGTAGTCGTTGATATTGTCGATCGCGGCCTGCGCCTTGCCCTCGTAGTTTGTGTCTATGAAGCCTGTTGCGCCTTCGACATGTATGACGTCCATTCTTGCGCATTTCGCGATACCTGCGACGACGTCCACAGCGGTGATTACAGCGGCCTTTCCGATTCCGTAGAGTTCCGAGAATGGAGGCAGGGAGGGTTTTCTTCCGGGGCTCCAGGGCCATATCATGTTGGGTGGGTTCTTGAGGCTCCTGTCCATGTCGAGCGTGGATATGAATCTGGATACATTTGATATGATATCTGAGAGGAATTCTACGGTATGCGCCGCCTTTGGGTCGTTTGGGTCGCGTGGCTTGAGGGCCAGGGATTCGATGGTGTCGCCCTGTGATGAGTCTGGCTTGCTGTAGATTATGTCGTCCGAGAATTCGTTGCCGTGCAGCACGAGGATGTTGCGGTAGCTCACGCCGGGATGGAATGTGATCTTGTCGCTGTCGAACTTCTCCTTGACCGCGGCGATGATTTCCCGTGAGACGGAGTTCTCGACATGTCCGGCGGAGTAGTCAACGAGCAGGCCCTTGTCGGAATGCACGAGGTTGCAGCGCCATGCGAAGTCGTCGGGCTTCAGGGCTATGTCTTTCGCGACGGCCTCGATAGGGCCTCTTCCGGGGTAGGTGGTCGCGAGGTCGTAGCCCAGGACGGACATGTTTGCCGCGTCGGAAGATGTCGGGAAGCCTTCCGGGAGTGACAGGAAAGTCCCGCTGGCACCGCCTGCGGCGATGGAGTCCATAGATGGTGTGTCAACGGCCTCGAGCGGGGTCTTGCCGCCGAGCTGATCAAGAGGCTCGTCGGCCATCCCGTCGGGCAGAAAAACAATTGCTTTCGGCATGTCGCGCCTGTTTGGTTCTTAGTTCCCGTGCATCACCTGGGACTCTCAGAAGAGATCCACCTGAGTGAGCCCGCTGTCGTCGTCCCCCTCGCTTGTATCCGCCGGAGGTTCTTCCGCAGGCGGCGACTTCTTCTTGTCTTTAGCGTAGGATTTTTTCCTTTCAGGCTCTGCTTCCGTGGGCTTTTCCTTTTCAAGCTTTGCAGTCTCGGGGACTTCAATCTCTGCGGCGGGAGGCACGATTTCCTCGGACTCAGCCGGCTGGGAAGCCTGGGCTTCTGACTCGGGCTCCGTCTCACCGGCGACAGGGTTTTCAATCATGCCGATCTGCTGAGCAGCTTCCTCTTTGGATTCCACTGCGACGGATTCCTCCCCCTCGGGGGATGGGGGCTTGTCGTCTGTGACGGGGCTTTGCTCCACGCTGGTCACGCCGGCGATGCTGTCGTCGCCTTTGAATCGCATTATCCTTACCCCGACGGACGCGCGCCCGACGGTGCGGATCTCCGACGCCGGGATCCTGACGATGTTCCCGCCATAGGTGGTGATCATCAGCTCCCTTGTGTCGTCAACGATGAGGGCGGCGACGATTTTCTCGCCTTGCTTGAGCTTCATGTTGACCACACCTCTGGCGCCCCGGCGGGTTTTCCTGTAGGTGCTGACGAAGCTGCGTTTGCCCATGCCGCCGTCGCTGACTACCAGTATCTCGGAGCCTCCCTTGGCGGCGGCCTCATCGTCACTGTCTATTTCTTCAAGCGACGGGACTGCCGCCATGCTGACTATCACGTCGTCCTTGATCTTGAAGCGCATTCCTGTGACACCTCTGGCCGCCCGCCCGATCGGTCTCAGCTCGGTCTCGGAGAATCTGCAGGCCATACCCATCTGGGTGGAGAGTATGATCTCCATGGACCCGTCGGTGATGGCGGCGCCGATGAGGTCGTCCTCCGCCTCGATGGTCAGCGCCCTTATCCCGGCGCGACGGAGGTTCTTGAAGGCCGACAGGCGGGTCTTCTTGATGATCCCGCCGCGGGTGGCCATCGTGAGGAAGTGGTCGTCGCTGCGGACTGCCTCGGCAGTCGTTGTGAACATCGCGCGTATCTGTTCGCCGGGGGCGATCTTTATCATGTTTATCACGGCCTTGCCCTTCCCCGTACGGATGCCCTCGGGAATCTCGTAGACGTTGAGCCAGTGCAGGATGCCCTTGTTGGTGATGAAGAATATAAGGTCGTGGCTCTGGGCGTAGAACAGGCGCTCGACGTAGTCCTCGTCCTTGGTCTCCATGCCGATAACGCCCTTCCCGCCCTTATGCTGTGTGCGGTAGATGCCTGCCGGGACCCTCTTGATGTAGCCAGTGTTGGAGACTGTGATCACGCAGGAGTGTTTTGGGATCAGGTCCGCGATGTTCAGGTCGTTCTCGTCAATCGTCAGCTCGGTGCGGCGCTCGTCGGAGTATTTGTCGCGTACCTCAAGCAGCTCCTGCTTGACCACGCCTAGGCGCATCTCACGGCTGGCGAGCAATGACTTGAGGTAGTTTATCCTCTCGGCGACCTCGGCGTACTCCTGCTCCAGAGCCTCGATGGCGAGGCCGGTGAGCTGGTGCAGGCGCATGTCGAGTATTGCCGCGACCTGCAGATTCGAGAGGCTGAAGTGCTGGATGAGTTTTTCCGCGGACTCCTCCCTGCTTCTGCTTGAACGGATTATCTTGACGACCTCGTCAATGCTTCTGACGGCAATAAGCAGCCCCTCGAGTATGTGTGCGCGGGCTTCGGCCTTCTCCAGCTCGAATGCCGCCCTGCGGGTTATCACCTCAAGGCGGTGGTCTATATAAGACTGTAGAAGCTGTGTGAGGTTCATGATCCTCGGCCTGTTGCGGTCAACGACCAGAAGGGTGCAGCCGAAGGAGTTCTCCAGGGATGTGTGTGCGTAAAGCTGGTTGAGCACTACGTTGGCCATTGCGTTGCGCTTGACCTCGATGACTATCCTGATGCCTGTACGCCTGCTGGTCTCGTCCCTGAGTGCCGAAATGCCGGTGATCTTCTTCTCGTTTACCAGCTCGGCGATCCTCTTCACCAGATTCTCCTTGTTCACGGCGTAGGGGATTTCAGTGACGATGATCTGTTCCTTGCCGTCCTTCTCGAATATATCGGCCTTGGCCCTGATCTTGATGACCCCTTTGCCGGTCTCGTACATCTTCTTGATCTCGGTGATGCCGCAGATCAAGGCTCCCGTGGGGAAGTCCGGGCCAGGGAGATGCTGCATCAGCTCGGTCACGCTGGCCGCGGGATTGTCGAGAAGGCAGACAGTGGCATCAATGACCTCCCCGAGGTTGTGGGGCGGAATATTGGTGGCCATCCCTACGCCGATTCCTGTCGTGCCGTTGACAAGCAGATTGGGGAATCTGGCGGGGAGGACCAGCGGCTCAAGGGTGGACTCGTCGAACGTGGGGGTCATGTCCACGGTGTTCTTGGCGATATCAGCAAGCAGCTCCTCGGCAAGCCGTTCCATCCTGCACTCTGTGTAGCGATAGGCGGCGGCAGGATCGCCGTCTATGCTGCCGAAGTTCCCCTGCCCGTCTATCAGCGGAGCTCTCATCGCGAAGTCCTGGGCCATCCTGACAAGCGTGTCGTATACCGAGGAGTCGCCGTGGGGATGGTAGTTGCCGATGACCTCGCCGACCACCTTTGCACTCTTCGTGTAGGAGTGTCCCTTGCCCAGCCCGAGGTTGTGCATCGCGTAGAGTATCCTGCGGTTGCCCGGCTTCAGCCCGTCCCTGACATCAGGGATAGCACGGCCGACATTCACGCTCAGGGAATACTGCAGATACGCCGTGTGCATGATGTCCTCGATGTTCACGGGGATATCGTTTTTTTCCATTTCACTCATATTTTTCCCAACAGTTGGAGTTAAGTGTGCAAACCATGAACTTCCCGCACGTGGCGATGGGCTTGAAAGCGTCTGCCGCGAACGAGAAAGGTAATGTAGCGCATGGGGAGTTTTTGACAAGCCGTAAGGGCATTGTTTTTATGAAAAAAAACAGGTATTTTGGTTTTTGGGCTGAATAAAGTTGAAAGGGTGTTGCGTTTTCGTCCCGGGGGATGTAATATACGACTGTTGGCACAGGGAATATTCGGCTGAAAGTTCACGCTCGACAGGAAGAAGGAATATGAAAGGCGGAGAAGGTGATATATTGCTTATGGGCGGCAGGGTTGTTGATCCTGCCAACGGTATGGACTGCAAAGGGGATGTTGCGATTTCCAGGGGCAGGATAGTCAAGGCCTCCGAGTTGAAGAACCCCCGTGCCCTGGATGTCGGCGGGCTGGTGGTCGCGCCGGGATTCATAGACATGCACGTGCATCTCCGCCAGCCCGGCAGGACAGACAAGGAGACGATCAGGACAGGAACTCACGCGGCTGCGGCGGGAGGCTTCACAACCATTCTTGCGATGCCGAACACAAGCCCCGTGACCGACAACCCCGGCACTATCGAGTATGTCCGCAGGCATGCCGCCGAGGAGGGGGTCGTCAAAATCCTAGTCGCGGCCGCGATGACTGTCGGGCAGAAGGGCGAGAGCATGGCCGCGATAGGCAGCCTCAAGAATTGCGGCGTGACCGCACTGACCGACGACGGCAACTGCGTGCAGAACCACGACATCATGCGGCACATAGTCGAGTACGCCAAGTCCTTCTCACTGCCGATCCTTGACCACTGCGAGGATGCGAATCTCGCAAGCGACGGAGTGATGCACGAGGGGAAGTGGTCGGTGCTTCTTGGCTTGAGGGGCATTCCCGCCGCGGCGGAGGAACTGATGGTGGCGCGGGACATAATACTATCTGAGATAGTCGGCTGGAAGATACATGTCCAGCACATCAGCACAAGGGGAAGCGTGAGGATGGTCAGGGATGCCAGGAAACGCGGGGTCCGGATGTCGGCGGAGGTGACACCGCACCACCTGGCCATAACCGACGAGGTTATGAAGTCCTTCGACACTACCTACAAGATGTCGCCCCCGCTGCGCTCGCCGGATCATGTCGAGGCCTTGATCGAGGGCCTGGCGGACGGCACGATAACTTGCATCGCCAGCGACCATGCGCCGCACACCCAGACCGAGAAGCTCGTCGAGTTCGACTATGCCCCAAACGGGGTGGTGGGACTCGAGACGGCTCTGACTGTGTGCCTGACATGCCTGTACCACACGAAGCGTCTTACCCTTGCCGAGCTGGTCTCGAAGTTCACTGTGGGACCCTCAGAGGTACTTGGAATCAGTGCCGGCACGCTGGACATCGGCGCGGCCGCCGACATAACGATCTTCGATCCCGACGAGAAAATGACGGTTGACAGCTCGAAGTTCCGATCAAAATCCCGGAACACGCCATTCGACGGCTGGGAGACTTGCGGAAGGGTCTCGGCCACGATCGTTGACGGCAAGCCAGTGTTCAGCCGTATAAAGGGACTTAGGAGCCAGTTTCAAAACTCCACGTGAACCGCGTTGGGAGCGCAGGCTCTTTTGGCGCGAATGCCACGCCGCCGCGGTCGGGACAGACTAGGCAGGTATGCCCACTTCCGCATCGGCGTGGCCTCGCATCCAAAATGGCAAGCCGTGCGGCCACGGGCATTGGCGTAAACCTAAATAACTCAACTCTCTGGCGAGGGAATGCGGTATGGTCAGGAGGGCGTCAGGAAAGATATCGGCCTCAGGCTATCTTTCCGCGCTCTGTCGGCTTAAAACCAAGGGCAGCGTCAGTTTCAACGACATGGCGGGGACGATCGGTCTGAGTGCAGGGGCGGCGGTATCGAAGCAGGCGGTCTGGAAGCGAACCAATCATTCCGAGAGATACTACAAGCTCATGGACTGGAACATCTACATCACCAACGTGCCGCCGGCTGTGTGGAGTTCCAAGGACGTGGATGCCGTGTATCCTCTCAGGTGGAGAATCGAAACCATCTTCAAGGCCTGGAAGAGCAACATGTGCCTGGAACACCTCCATCAGAGCATCTCCGAAACGCAGCTTATTTTCCTGCCAGCCCGCGGACAAGGGTATTGTTTCCTAGGGCGGCAGCGATATCCGAAAGCTCATTGTCGCTGTAGGTATCGAAATCCAGAAGGCTCTCGTCTATGACCTCAGCGCGGTGGAACTGCTGCAAGGTCCAGCCCGCCACCCCAAGAATGTCGAGTTCCCTCCTCATGGTCGCAAGATGCTCCTGCGAGTGCAGCTTCCGGTGGACGGTGGTGCGAATATCGCAGGCTATGCTGTTGGCGGCTGCGAAGGAAATCAACCCGGCGACCTTGTCGGCAGCGTCTCTGCCCGCCTCCGTGCAGGTGACATCGCCATAGAACTCCCGCGCTGCTTTGTAGTCTATACCAAGCATGTCCACGAGCCCTTGCCGGCACATCTCCATCGCCCTTTCTGGGCGGCTGCCGTTCGTGTCGAGCTTGACCTCGAACCCCATTCCCTTCACCGTCCGCGCGAAATCCTCGAGCCCCTCCTGCAGGCAGGGCTCCCCGCCGCTGATCACAACCCCGTCGAGGCGTCCGGAACGGCTGCCTAGAAACTTGAACAGCCTGCTCTCGTTGAGCGGAGGCTGGGTCTCCTGATAGAGAACAAGATAGGGGTTGTGGCAGAAGGGGCAGCGGAAGTTGCAGCCGGCTACAAACACCACACAGGATATCCTCCCCGGGAAGTCAACCAGCGAAAACTTTATTAAACCCCTGATGTCCATGATGCTTTAACCCTTTGTGCCTGAAAACTCCTGCTGCCACCCTCCCGCACCTCTTTTTCGTATAGATCAAGTAGCAAGCTCAAGCTAGCACAGGCACAGCAAAAAATCAACCCAAAAGCCAGCATATCCCAGAGCTTTTGCCTTTTACCGGATTTTTTGCCCAAATCAAGGCTCTACGCGCTGGTTTTTTCACCGTGATATGATATATTTCCCCTTCCGGCGCCCGCGATGAGGCTGGGCTGCCGTTTAGGACACGTTTTTTCAGAATTTCACAGGCAATGCTAGGAGATGGACTAAGATGTCAGAAAAACAAAAAACCGCCCCTGACAAAACCGCCGGGGTAAACGCCTACACAGCCGACGGGATAACTGTCCTCGAGGGTCTCGAGGCAGTCAGGAAAAGACCAAGCATGTATATCGGTGACACCGGTGTGCGGGGCCTACACCATCTCGTCTACGAGGTCGTGGACAACAGCATAGACGAGGCCTTGGCGGGCTACGCCAGCAAGATTGATGTGACGATACATGTTGACAACAGCGTAGAGGTCAAGGACGACGGCAGGGGCATTCCTGTGGACATGCACAAGGAGGAGGGCAAGCCTGCGGTCGAAGTCGTCATGACCATGTTGCATGCCGGCGGCAAGTTCGACCATAACGCCTACAAGGTCTCCGGCGGCCTGCACGGTGTCGGGGTGTCATGCGTCAACGCCCTCAGCGAATGGCTGGAGGTGGAGGTTCTCCGCGACAAGGGTGTGCATCACATGAGGTTTGAGAGGGGGAACACAGCCAGCCAGCTTACGAAGATTAAGACCACCGAGGATACTGGCACGAAGGTGTCCTTCAAGCCCGACTCGCAGATTTTCCAGGTTACGGAGTTCACATGGGACATACTCGCCAACCGCTTGAGGGAGCTGGCGTTCCTGAACCGTGGAGTCTCGATATCCCTCACCGACCAGAGAGGAGAGCAGGCGCGCAGCGAGGTGTTCTTCTACGAGGGGGGCATCTCCGAGTTCGTGAGGCATCTCAACACCAACAAGCAGGTGCTTCATTCGGACGTGATCTATCTTGAGAAGGAGAGGGAAGGGGTGGGTGTAGAGCTGGCGATGCAGTATAACGACGGCTTCATAGAGAACATCTTCAGCTATGCGAACAACATAAACACCATCGAGGGCGGCACGCATTTGATAGGCTTGCAGACCGCCTTGACCAGGACGATCAACGCATATGCCAAGAGCAACAATCTGTTGAAGAACGAGAAGGCCATGACCGGCTCGGACGCGAGGGAGGGGCTCACCGCCGTGATCAGCGCGAAAATTCCCGACCCGCAGTTCGAGGGGCAGACCAAGACCAAGCTCGGCAACAGCGAGATCAGGGGGATAGTCGAGTCAATCGTCAATGACGGGCTGGGTGCCTTCCTCGAGGAGAATCCCCAGATCGCCAAGCAGATTGTCAGCAAGGCTCTCACTGCGGCCAGGGCGCGGGAGGCAGCCAGAAAGGCCCGTGAGCTAGTGCAGCGCAAGGGCGCGCTGGAGGGTTTCTCCCTTCCAGGCAAACTATCGGACTGCTCCGAGAAGGATCCGGCGAAATGCGAGCTGTACATTGTCGAGGGCGATTCCGCGGGAGGCTCTGCGAAGCAAGGGCGTGACAGCAAGTTCCAGGCGATCCTGCCGATCAGGGGCAAGCTGCTCAACGTCGAGAAGTCCAGGCTGGACAAGATCCTTCAGAACAAGGAGATACAGTCGCTTGTGGCCGCGATAGGCTGCGGCATCGGCCAGGACGAGTTCGACGTTTCCAAGGCAAGATATCACCGCGTCGTGATAATGACCGACGCGGACGTTGACGGCTCCCACATCCGCACACTCATCCTGACCTTCATGTTCCGACAGATGAAGCCGCTGATAGACAGCGGCTACGTCTACATAGCCAAGCCGCCGCTATTCAAGATCAGGCGGCGCAAGAAAGAATGCTACATAGACACCGAGGAGCAACTCGACAAATACCTTTCCGAGCTGGGCTGCGACGACATCAAGGTCAGGCAGCTTCCTGACAGGGATCTTGACCCCGAGGCCCTGAAGAAGGCATTGAGCGTGGTGTATGAGGCGCAGCAGATAGCTCTTGGCTTGGAGAGGCAGGGAGTTCAGCCCGATGTTTATCTGAGGCAGTGCAACGCCTCGGGGAAATTCCCTTTGGCGCGCATTTCGGTGCGCGAGCTTGACGGCACGAGGGCGGAGTATTTTGCCTTTTCTGACGAGGAGGAGGCCAGGCTTATCGAGGAGGCCGAGGAAAGGCTTGCTAAGCAGTCGCCGGCATCGGAGTCTGCTTCAGAGGAAAAGCCCGCCGTTGCGGATACTGAAGTTGAAGATCCCGTCGAGGAGAAAAAGCCTAACACCGCAATAGACATCGTGACCATTCTCGAGGCCAGGGCCTGCGAGGAGCTTGCCGCGAAGCTCGCGGCGTTGTCTCTGGACATAGCCAACCTTTACAACGGCGACGAGCCGATTTTCGAGGTCACAAGCGATGAAGGGAAGGTTTCGCAGACCGCGAACTCTCTGTTGTCCCTTTCGGAGATAGTGAAGAAGATCGGAAGGCAGGGGATGCAGATACAGCGCTACAAGGGTCTTGGTGAAATGAATGCCGAGCAGCTTTGGGAGACCACGATGGAGCCTACCGGGAGGAAAATGCTGAAGGTGACCATGGAGGACGTTGTCGAGGCCGAGCGGATATTCACGCTGCTCATGGGCGACGAGGTCGAGCCTCGGCGCGACTATATCGAGAAGTACGCGGCCACGACCAAGGATCTGGACATCTGATCTGGAGCATAAACAAGGAGAGTGCCATGTTCGACCTAACCCTGTCGAAGCTGTTGGATTCCTGCCCGCTTTCCTTCGAGGAGGCCTGTGGGGCAATGGACGAGATCATGGAGGGCAAGGTCTCAGAGATAAAGATATCATCCTGGCTGACAGCCTTGAAGATGAAGGGCGAGAGCCCCGACGAGATTGGCGGCTGCGCGGCATCCATGAACGCCCACGCCACCGTGATCAGGTGTACCCGTGGCGAGCCGGTGGACATTGTCGGCACCGGCGGCGACGGAGCGAAGACCTTCAACGTGTCAACTGCGGCGGCATTCGTGGCCGCCGGGGCGGGGATCACCGTGGCCAAGCACGGCAACCGCTCGGTTTCGAGCAAGTCAGGCGCTGCCGACGTGCTCTCCGAGCATGGGATAGACATCTCAGTGTCGCCGGCGATAATGGAGAAATGCCTCAACGAGATCGGCATATCCTTTCTCTTTGCGCCGGTGCTGCATCCGGCAATGAAGTACGTGATGCCCGTGCGTAAGGAGCTGGCCACAAGGACAATCTTCAATATCCTCGGCCCCCTCTGTAACCCCGCGAAGACACCACGGATGCTCATCGGAGTATACGACAAAAGGCTTGTGAGGATTTTCGCCGAGGCGCTGCTGAAGCTTGGGAAGACCCATGTCTTTGTCGTTCACGGTGCGGATGGCCTGGACGAGATATCCAATACCGGCCCCACGACAATCTGCGAAGTTCGCAACGGGGTGATAAGGGAGTTTGAGCTCCATCCCTCGGAGGCTGGGGTAGATATATCATCCCCTGATCAGATACTCGGCGGCTCCCCCGAGGAAAACGCGAAAATCATCCGCCATATTCTCTCCGGCCAGCTCAAAGGCCCAAAAAGGGACATTGTCGTGCTCAACGCCGCCGCCGCCGCAATCGTCGCAGGGCTAACCTCCGACTGGAAAGAGGCGGCGAAAATCGCAAACGCCTCCATAGACTCAGGGAAGGCCGGCGATAAGCTCGAAGCTCTCGTCAGATGCTCCCAGACCGCAGGGTGAGCTCAGGCGAGTAAGGCGGGGGGACTTCCGGTTATTTGTTTCTTAGGGCGTTGGTCTCGGCGGACTTCATGCCGGCGAGGAAGATGTGGAGCACCGCCTTGCGTGAGGTATGGTAGCCGGAGTTCTTGGTGGTGTGCTGCCTGATCACCAGGACCTCGACATCCTTCTGTTTCTTGAGGCTTTTGGAGATTTTAGTCGGGCCCCCCTTCCCCAGGAGCTGGCCGAAGAAACTGTGTTTGTCGGCATCTGTGTTCGCGGATTTGGCGTTGATGTCCAGGCCGTAGCCCGCCTTAGCCACCAGGACGGTGTAGAAGTAGGGGTATTTCTTTCCCTGGACATCGTTCAGGACGACCTGCCCGTAGAGTCCGAGGAAGTCGGGATGGGCATCCTTGATGGCGACCCTGAACTTGATGTCCTTTGGTATTTTGACATCCTTTCCGGCGAGCAGCATGTAGTACTCTATCTTGTGGTCGGCGAGCATTTTCCCGGCATCCTCGATTACATTGCTGATCACTTTGATCTTCATGTCGAGGTTATGGTCCAGCACGACGGTCATGAGCTTGAGCCCTGTGATCCAGTGCGGGATGAGGAGTATGGCGAGGTTTACCCCGGCGATGAAAAGCGGCTCGCCCATTGAACTGAAGAAAATCATCAGAGCGCATGCACCCAGGACCAGGAACATGCAGAAGCATCCCATAGGGTTGCTCGAGTCGGTGGGCGATCTGTCCCACTCGTTGATTTTTTTCTGCATCTCCTGTAGCTCCAAAAACTTAGCTTTGTCCACCTTGTCCCATCTGCTGTCGGGTTTGTACTTGCCGAACTTGACACGGTTGTCGTAGCCGTTGACGAGGAGGAGCAGGTTGCCGCACAGGAGCACCACGCAGCCGAGTATGAAGAGCGGCGGCGAGAGAATCTGTATGACGAACCCGGAGGCGATCAGCGCGGCCGCAAGCAGAATCCTTGCCCCGTAACGCATGTCCCTCATGATCTTGAAGGAAACTACCCCCTGCTCTTCGCCTGAAAGAAAAAGTTTCATTTATGACTCCGTGCCGTTCTTCTTGAATACAGCTTCAAGCTCGCCGTACCCGGCATGCTGCCAGTACAAGGGGCATGCCCCGTTGCAGATATGGAAGTTCTCGCAGCTCTTGCATTCTTCCATGGCGAGGCCCTTTGCCCTGTGCATCCTTGCGTCGGGGGAGTCCCAGATCTCGCGGAAGCTCTGCTTGAGGAGGTTGCCTACGGGGGTGTTGAACGAGGAGCATGGCAGCACATCCCCTCCCGGTGCGACGGATATCAGGCCGTCGCAGGCGCCGCAGCCCTTGTTGCCCAAGCCGTGCGCGACGGTGTTGTATATGCACATCGGCAACGGCGAGTACCACATGAACTCGATGTCGTGCTTTCGGCTTTCCTCGATTATTGCGGGGATATGCCTGCCGATCTCGGAGTAGCTCAAGCTTGTTTCTGCGGAATTCGCAGCCGCGGCCCCGGCGGGTATGACGAGGTTCATGCTGAATCTGTTGCAGCCGAGGGTGTTCTTGACGAACTCCGGGAAGTCTGCGCATTCATGAATGTTGAGTCGGCTCAGGGTGGTGTTGGGATGCACGAGCACCCCGGCATCCTTGAACATCTGTAAAGCGGCGAGGGTTTTCTCGAAGGATCCTGCGCAGCCTGTTATTGCGTCGTGTTTTTTTGCCGAGCATGACTCTATGCTGAGCTGGGCGGAGGCAAGGCCGGAGGATGCCATCTCTCTGACCAAGGGCGGGGTGGCCAGAGTGCCGTTTGATATGAGGTTCACGCGCATTCCCTGGGACGAGGCGTATTTGATGAGTTTCGGGAGGTCCTTCCGGAGTAGCGGCTCGCCCCCTGTGAAGCTGACAGAGGGGACCTTCGCCTCATGGAAAAGGGTATGCAGCACCTTTTTGACCTGGGAGGTGCTCATCTCCTCCTGGCGTTTGTCGGTCTGCGGGGTATTGCATCCGGCGTAGCAGAAGTGGCATTTCAGGTTGCACCGGTATGTGATTGCGATTTCCGACAGCACCGGGTAGGCCGAGAAGTTCATGTCGAACCTCTCCATCCTGACTGCAGGGCTGGCGGCAGGGTTGCCCAGCTTGTTCTCAAGATGCAGTTTGAGCGTATGGAAAAAGCACAGCAGCTCGCGTCGTTTGGCAGTGTCGCCGTCGAGGGATTTCTCCACCGCTGATATTTTCCCGCCTTTTAGAAGGAACTTCAGTATCGCCGCCGCGGAAGGGTTGAGCTTGACTACATTGTTCGGGCGCTTGATCAGAAGGCAGTCCTCTTCCCTGACGAATATGTACTCCTTCACTCGCGAGATATACTCGTCAACCCATGAAAAATCCCCCGATGCGGCGGGGCAGTCCGAGCCTGTGGCGGCAGGAAGAGTATCCCTGGAAATTTCCGTATGCCGCCTCATCTCGAACCTCCGCTGACACATGCAGAATGACATGCAGAATGACAGGCGGAGTGACACGCCGAGTGACAAGCGGAATGGCACGCCGAGTGGCAGGCGTCGTGGCATACGTTCATGTTCATGACTTTGTCGAAGGCGAAGCTTCCCTGGAGCAGGTGGCTTGTCTCGACAGGGATTTCTGTAGCATGGAGGTAGGGATCGCGGTCGAAGAAGAAGCGGTGCCGGAAGCCCAGGTGAGAGTTGTGATACCAGAAATACCAGTCCGCATCGCCGCCCTCTTGTCTCCTCCCGCGTCCATCCTCACCGAGATTCTCCTCGACCCAGACCTCCATCTTGTCCTGGTAATGCTTCATCGTCGCCTCCACGTCGGCATCCCAGGCCTTCTCCTGTATCTTCTCCACTATGGTGTTCATGAGGGTCTCGAGTTCCTCCTGCGAGAGCTTGCCGTCATCGGCGAAGGCCTCGAAGAGTATCAGCTCGTAGGCATCGAGGGTGATAAGCGATGCAGTCTTATCTACGTTGACTCGGAGGGGTGTCCTGGATTTGATGGTCAGAAAGCCCTCTGTGACAAGTGAGTCGAGCATGCCGGCGAAAATTCTTTTTACCGGGAGCCCGATGTAGAACCCCGCCTCGACGGGAGTGAGGGTTGTGCATATTTTCCCCGGTTTTTGGAAGTCCGACAGTACCATCACAGGCGGTGTCCAGTCCAGCTTGCCCCAGTTGGCCTCGTCCATGCCCTTGCTGGCCGACACCATCGAGCGGTGCTTGCCGGCGACAGCGACGAAGAAGATTAATCCTATGATCGCCGAGGCCCAAAGCATCATCCTGAAGTCGCGGGATTTTTTCTCGCCGTGCCTTGCAGCCATCGCCGGGTCGAAGTGCCTCGCCGGCATGTAGAACTGCAGCCTGAAGTGATACCTGTTCCCGGTATTTTCCCTGTGGAAAAGCAGCTCCAGCCGGTCGTCGTCGCCTCGGCGGTAGTCTATCTTGTAGTTCTCGTTCATCCATTTCTCGGTCAGGATCAGCGAGTTGTCCATGACAAATTTTCTCGGGTCCTCGCCCGGGGATACGGTTATCGGCGTCAGTATCCTGACGGTATAGTGTTTCTGCGTCGCCGCCTCGTCCCACGCCCGGCGGTTGAACAGGCTGGTGAGTGGATCGATCTGGCTGAGTTGCGCCAAACGCAGGTTCGTTTCCGAAAGCTGAGCCGCGAGCGCCGCGGCCTCCTCTTGTTCGCGCAAGAGTTCCTTTTCCGCCTGTCGTAGCCGGACATGGACCGAAGCCCGGGCCACAATCTCGGCGATCTTGAAGGGCTTGGTGACGTAGTCCGCCCCACCGGCTTCAAACGCCTCAAGGGCGTGCTCCGTTCGCGAACGAGCCGTGAC
>CAZANS010000010.1:0-19790 GCA_964486565.1 uncultured Victivallales bacterium | reverse complement strand
ATTTTCAGCGGCAACACAGAGTTCAACAACTTAATCTGCACTACTCCGGGAAAAAGCTTCATTGTCCAGGAGGGATCCACTCAGACAATCAATGGCAAATTCCTGGTGGACGGCTCGGCATTCGGGACAAGGGTGACCTTCGGGTCCTCCGGCGGCCTGAGCACGACATGGAACCTGGTGCTCAACGGCCAGCACGACTGCCGCTACGTCGCCGTCCAGGGCTCGACCGCATCGGGCAGCGCATTCCTGCCGATAAACCCGGTGGCTTTCAAGAACAACGGCGACAACACCAACTGGTACGACCCGGATTTCCCCGGCGAGCTGCTGTTCTACGACAACTTCGAGACAAGCACTCCCGCCTCGATGCCCCCGGACAAGGGATCCTCAAACTGGACAATCGCCGGGGCAAGCTGGCTGAATCAGGCTGCGCAGACAGTGACAACTCAGAATCGGACTCCAGGAGGCTCACAGTCGGTCTATTCCTCAGGTGGGGCAGCAGGGCAGGGAATAGGGCTTTGGAACAGTCCTGCATGGGGCCCTCAGACGGACTGTACCGCCGAAGCTTGGTTCTATGACGACATGCAGAACAACAAGATGCAGTGGATGTTTATGGATAACGCGGCAGGAACACAGGGCATCGGAGTTCTGGTTGACACCACCCAGAGCACCACGAAATACCGCTACTGCCGCTACAATTTCGGTGGAGGAACCCTTTACGCCAACTCTTTCATAGACAGGACGCTCGGCTGGCACAAGGTCACTGTCGTCCACACCAGCGGGACATGTGAATTGTACCTTGACGACGCGTTGATGATGACGGCTACCGGACTTAGCGATTTCTCCTCATTTGACGTAGGCTCATGGAACTGGCATAACACCACAGGTTCGACCCCGATGTGGTTCGACGACTTCATGGTCTATCGCTCTCAAAGCCAAAGCCGTTACCGCTGGCACGAAAACGACAACACACAAAATCCGACCGCGATCGCAGCAGAGAACACTCCTGTCAGCAACCGCAACATAGGCACCATCGCAAGGCTAAGGCTACAGGCCCAGAACAACCAGTACGAGAGCTGGGAAGGTGCTTATGTCACGATCCAATACCGTCGCGGCGCCAACGGGGACTGGCTTATGCTCGGGCCTTCAGCCGACTGGGATTTCGCCGACGGGCTCGGCACCGACAAGTCGCAGGTGGCTAACGCTCTGCTCACCAACACCAATATCCGCCAGCACTTCGTCGAGAGCCGACCCAGCGCTGCAAACCTGACGATGACCAACGGCCAGTACGGCGAATGGGACTTCGCCGTGGCCTCCACATCCAACGCGGCCCTGGCCACGGAATATTACTTCAGGCTGGTTATCACCGACCCTTCCGGGGTATACCAGAGGAAGCTCGCGGCATACCCCGTGTACCCGAGAATTACGCTAGTGTCCCCCACAATGACGCAGTGGACCGGCGCGGCAAGCACAGCATGGAGCAATCCGGCAAACTGGACCAACGGCATACCCGATGCAACAAAAGACGCGATAATCGCAACAGGTGCAACACGCGACTGCGTACTTGACACTGCAGTTGCGCAATTCGCAAAAAGCCTTGTTGTCCAGTCAGGCCGCACACTCACTCTCTCGACAGCGAGCTCCAGCCTGACTGTCAACCAGGACATCACTGTTTACGGCACTTTGGCGCAGAGCAACGCCACTGCTACATTGAATCTATCCAGCGGCAATCTTATCGTTGACACTACCGGCAGGTACAACCATTCCGCCGGGGTGCTGAACGCGGCGACGGCAACGATACGCCCGATCAACGGCGGCCAATACAACGTCAGCGGCACGGCGAGCATCTCCACCGATACACTCAACATCGCCGTCGGCGGTATCGTCAACGTCACCGGCGCGGCAACATTCAACCTGACAAACTACACCATAGACCTCAACGGGCAGTGGGTCAGCACCAACACCAGCAACATCGTCAATGTCGCCGGGGACTTCACCAACAACGGCTCGATGCTCGGCTCGACCGGCGGTGACTTCCATTTCAGCGGCCCGGACAAGACCTTCTCCGGCAGCTCGACCACCACGACCATGTACCGTGCGAACTTCGCAAACTCGACCACAGTGACGATGACCAACGACATCAGGGTGCTGAACAACCTCTCTATAGCCTCCGGCAGCTCGCTGGCCGCGAGCACAGGCAACCTCCTCGTCGGCGGCAATTGGACCAACGAAGGCACATTCGCCCACGGCTCGGGCACCGTGGTGCTCAACGGCACCGCCCTGCAAACCGTCACCGCCGGCGGGTCGGCATTCAACAGCCTCGTCCAGACCAACGCATCGGCGCAGGGCGTAAGATTCGCCGACAGCATGGCCGCAGCCGCGCTCATCAACCAGACCCCAGGCTCGACCATGACATTCAACGCCGGAAGCACATACACCATAACAAACACAGGCGGGCTCGTCCTCGAGGGCACCGCAGGCAACCTTGTGACACTCCAGAGCAGCGTCCCGGGGACTTACTGGCAGATTGACCCCGCTGGCGGATCCTGGAGCGTGGACTACGTCAACGTCTCGCATTCGGTGAACATGCACTACGATACGATCTACCCGACGAACACCGCGGACAACGGTAATACCATCAACTGGTTTGGTTTCGACAGCGACAGCGACGAGATAGCCGACTGGTTCGAGTACAAGTACTACGGCAACCTCGGTCAGGTTCCATCTTCCGACTCTGACTCCGACACCCTCAATCTCCTCGAGGAGTTCGTGCTCGACACCGACCCGACCATCCCGAACACCGCCATCATATATGTAAACTGCAACGCCGGATACATCGGCGACGGCACCGAGCTTGCCCCCTTCAAGTACCTCAAGGACGCCCTGGACACCGCCACGGACGGGACTCTGATCACACTCTCAGCAGGAGTCTACGAACTCAAGAACTACAACCTCGACAAAACCGTGCTCATTCGCGGCGAGGACGGAGCTAGAAAGACAATAATCCACGGCGGAACACCAGACGCCATCGGCTCGAACCTCGGCGCAATGCTCCACGTAAACAACGTCAGCTTCGGCCTCAGGAACATCACTATCCGTATGTACCGAGAGGACAAGCCGATAATCTCTTACAGCGGCACAAACACGACAAGGCTGCTAATGCTCGACGGCGTAATCTTCCGCGAGAACAACACACAGACACGCGCGATTGTCGCACCGTCGGGAACCGGCAGACCACAGTTCTTCTACATGTTCAACTGTCTATTCCACGGCAACAGCGCACTGGCCGCAGCAGTCATCGAGCCACGAATCAAAGCCTCCATATACAACAACACGATAGTCTACAACACCTTCGGCACGGGCATCGTGATCGCGGGCTCCGCAAGGAGTTACTCGCTTCTCAACAACATCCTGCGCAACGGCGGCAACGAGCTTGCCGACAACACCTCCGGCGGGACAGTCCTGGTCTCAAACTCCAACATCCAGGGTGGCTTCCCCGGCGCAGTGAACAGCTACGACTCCGATGAGGACTTCATAGACCCGCCAAACGGCTACTCCCGTATGCTTCTGTCTTCCGACGGTATTAATTACGGCCTCACCACTGCCATAGACTGGGATCTCGAGAAAAACCCACGTCCGATGGGCCCGGCATTCGAGATCGGCGCATTCGAGACAGATCCCCTCGACCAGGACGGCGACGGAATAGATGACACGGACGAGATCGCCAACGGATGGAATCCCCTACACCCCGACTCCGACGGCGACGGCCTGACCGACGGCGAAGAAGTACTCGTCTACGGCACCGATCCCCTCGACAAAAACTCCGACGGCGACTACGTGGACGACGGATTCGAACTCGCCATGGGCCTCGACCCCGCCGTGGCCGACGGCATCGGAGACATCAAGGGCGTCTACTACACCGGCTTCGAGGAGGATTTGATCTTCCCTCTCGGCCCGCTCAGCGGGACAATATGGAACACCCAGACAACCACCGGCGAGATGCTCATCGAGGATGTCGGTGCCGCAAATGCATACGAAGGGACTCGCGTCGCCATCGCAAAAGGCCAGATACCAAGATCCTCATTCATCGGCTGGGTTGACCGCAACAGCCTGAACAACTATTACATATCAATCTCGTTCAAGCACCCGCGCGCAAAACTGCCCACCGACATCAACGAGTCAATAAACATCGCAGGATGCTTCATGGCAATTGACCAGGACGGATACTGGAACGTATACGACCCCACCAGCGAGACTTGGCTGCGAGATTCGCAGACAATCGAGGCCGAAGAATGGTCCAGGCTTACCGTACACCGCAATCACCCCGGCAGAATCATCAACGTATACATCGAAACACGTCTGGCCTTCGAGAATATCCCCATATCCCTCCCGGATCACCCCGACGCCTTCAGAATGTCCATGTCCAGCATCGGCGAGCAGGACCACATCACCGACCTCTGGAGCGCACTGCCATTCCGACCGTTCTAACAAATAGGGTTCAGGTGTCAGTGTTCAGGTGTCAGGGAAACCAACCGGTAATGCAGTAATGCAGTGTTGCTGTAATGCCGTGTACCCTAATCTTTCGCCCTAATCAATAACCGTTAACAGGCACAGGTGGCAGGAAATGCAGTGCGGGGATTGGAGTTTCATTGGTTTCATCCTAAATGAAGCAGTTAAATCTCAAAGATGCGGCGTGAGGGACGGCGGCCTCGCCGTCCGTGGACATTTTGGAGTACAGGCTTCAGCCTGGATTTCATACCGGAATGCCGTGATGCCGTAAAACACTCCCGAACTTACGAACTCCCTCCTTTTGTGTCTTTTGTGACTTTTGTGGCAAAATGCCTTGGGATTTTCTTTGTTTGTTTCGTGCTTGGGATTTGGGATTTCCCCCGTCCGTCTCCTCGCGCCGACATGCCCGCCGCTGCGTTTGACTAAAGAACTTTCGTATGCTAATTTCCCCATGTCGGCGATGAGTTGGGTTTTAGGAAGATATTTTGGAAGGAGGTTGTTGATGTTGTTCATAATTTTTGTTGTTCTGGCGGCTGGTGCTTTGGTGTCGTTGCGTTCTGTGAGGGACAAAAACTCGCGTACTGCATCAATGGTATGCGCGTTGGCATTTATCGGCGGGGCGGTTTTCCAGACTGTCTCGATCGTACCGGCGGGAAATGTGGGGGTCATTGACGTATTCGGCAAGGTTTCAACACGCACACTGCATTCCGGAATAAACTTCCGTAACCCCTTCGCGAAAGTGGTCTTGTTCTCTGTGAAGACGCAGGAGATCAAGGAGTTGATGAATGTCCCTTCGCAGGAGGGTCTCACGATCTCTCTGGAGTTGAGCATATTGTACAATCTTTCGCCTGAGAAGGCCGCGGACATATACCGCACGGTAGGCGTGAACTACGTTGATGTGATACTTGTGCCGCAGTTCAGGTCTGTCGCGCGCAGCGTCACGTCATCCTTCGAGGCCAAGGCCTTGTACACTTCCGAGCGCGAGATCCTCATAGAGACCATAAGGAAGCGGCTGGTGGACGTTGTCTCAGAAAGGGGGGTGAACATTGAGGCGACCCCCCTGCGCAGCATCACGCTTCCTTCGAGGCTGACTCAGGCGATCGAGCAGAAGCTCGAGTCGGAGCAGGAGAGCCAACGCATGGAGTTCGTGCTTCTCAAGGAGCAGAAGGAGGCCGAAAGGAAGCGCATCGAGGCTCAGGGGATATCAGACTTCCAACTGATCGTCACCAAAGGAATAAGCGAGCAGCTTTTGAAATGGAAGGGAATCGAGGCCACCGAGAAGCTCGCTTCCTCGAACAACACCAAGATAGTCATAATCGGCGGCAGTGACGGCCTGCCGATAATCCTGAACACCGAGAAGTGAAAAAAGCCGCCGGGTTGGGTTTTAGCCGGCGGCTTTGTGTAATAAACGGAACTACTTCACTACGAAGAACACTCTGGCTGTCTTGTTGTCGGCGACGACATTCATGATATGGTTGCCTGCCGCGAGCTTCTTGCTGTCTGTCGTCTTGTCAATCGTGGTCTTGTTCTTGCCTTCCTCGATCAAGATGATCGCGGCCTTGGCGTCATTGTCCACGTTGCCGTCCGGGTCGCAGGGGAAAGCGTTGATTATGATCATCTTGCCTGAAGATGCCTCGACGATGATCTCGGCGTTGTTGGCCACCGGGTTGGGGATCGCGGCACAGACGGCGTTCTTAGGCGCTGTGGCTTGTCCGCCGAGAGTAACAACGAAGGGCATCAGATACTCCGAGGAGCCTGTCGTAGCGGCATGATGCGCTTCCCTGGTTGCCTGCTTGAGCTTCTCGAAAAACGCGCACCCGGTTACGGTTGCGAACACGAATGCCCCGACCACTGCTAGAACTGCGATCCTCATCCTTTTCTCCTTCGTTTTAAGTTTCTTGTCAATACCCATGAAAAACAAGTAAGATAACACTCTGCCAGAATCAATCAATGGCAAAAAACGTACAGGCTTTAGCCTGCGTCTTTTTACGAAAATTAAAAAGTGAGACCCAATCGCATCATGGGACGAATAAATCGCCCCTGTGCTCGGGCATTGGCAGTGAAAGCCTGTCTTTCATGGGCCATTATTCATGCAAAACCAGCGTATTTCCCCGGAATGTTACCTCTTGTTTGATCGCTATCGGGCTTGCCAACAAGGCAGTGGTGGCAACGGACAGGAACAGGATGGATTTCAGCACGAGGAAACACGAAGGATGGAATGTAAAGAATCAGGGGGAATCGGGTTGTTTTCTTTCGCACGTTTTTTTGCCAGGGCCATGAGTCTGGGTTTGAGGAGTGAGAATCGAGGTTCCTGTCGGATGTTTCCGACGGCCATTGAGAGTGCTTTTCTGCTTCCGATGATGATCATGAGTTTTTTTGCGCGAGTCATCCCTGTGTAGAGGAGGTTCCTGTGGAGCATGATGTACTGCTGTGTGAGTATCGGCATGATGACTGCTGGGAACTCGCTGCCCTGGGACTTGTGGACGGTGATGGCGTATGCTAGCACGATCTGGTCTGCCTCGATGAAGTCGTATTCGACCATTTCACCTTCCTGGAATGCAATCTTGAAGATTTTCTCGCCGTGGTCTATGAAAACCAGCCTGCCCATGTCGCCGTTGAAGACCCCCTTGTCGTAGTTGTTTCTTATCTGCATGACCCGGTCGCCCGAGATGAACTTGCGGTCTCCGAAAAGGAAGTGCGGCTTGCCCTTCGAGTCCGGGTTGAGGATGGACTGGAGGTGCTCGTTCATGGCTTTTGTGCCACAGCTTCCGCGGTTCATCGGGGTGAGGACCTGGATGTCGCGCATGGGGTTGAACTTGAATCTTTGCGGTATGCGGTCGCGCACCATGCTTGTGATCGCCTTGACGACCTCCTCCGGGTTCTCCTGTTCGATCCAGTAGAAGTCGGAGAGTGTTGTTTTGGGCACGATTGACAGGTCGGGCATTCTTCCTGCATTGACGGCGTGAGCGTTGGCGACGATTCTGCTGCCTTCGCCCTGGCGGTAGATTTTCGACAGGTGGCTGACGTGAGCGGCACCAGAGAGAATCAGATCCATCAGGACGGTCCCCGGCCCGACCGAGGGGAGTTGGTCAGAGTCGCCCACGAGGATCACAGTCGTACCCGGGGCGACAGCCCTGAAAAGAAAGAGCGCAAGCTGGATGTCGAGCATGGATACCTCGTCAACGATAAGCATGTCGCAGGACATCGGGCGTTTGGAGTTGAATACGAAGGATTTTTTCTCGGGGTCCCACTTGAGCATCCTGTGAATTGTCATGGCGTTTCGTCGGCATGACTCTCCGAGTCTTTTTGCCGCCCTGCCGGTGGGGGCGGCGAGATAGACCTTGAGTTTTGCGATATTCGCACGCCTGACGATGTCGCCGACGACGGTGGTCTTGCCCACTCCGGGGCCGCCTGTGATTATGGAGAGCGGGTAGCGTCCGGAGGCCATCACGGCTTCGTGCTGCTCCGGCCCTAGGGGGACATAGGTTTTGGTATTGACCGACAGTATGGCATTCCCCTTGTGCGAGCGGCTTGACGCCAGGCGGTCGAGCAGGAAGGCAAGCTCCTTCTCGGCTGTCAGGAGCTGTGCCTTGTAGACCATCTCGACGGGGGTGGAGGCTATTCCGGGCTCTGGGCTTGCTGCATCGGTGGCGGCGAGCCTGTCGTTCACTGCCAGGGCGATGCCTGATGCGGCATCCTTCTCCTCGACCTGCATCAGCCCGGCGGCATATTTAATGAATTCCTCCTTCGGGTAGCAGACGTGTCCTGATTCGGCGAGGCGGTTTAGCGCGTATACCACGCCCGAGCATAGGCGCCGCGGGTCGCTTCCTGTGATCCCGAGCATGCCGGCGACCTTGTCGGACATCACAAAGCCCATCCCGTCAACCTCCTCGGCGAGTATGTAGGGATTGTTTTTCACCATCGCCGGCGAGCTGTCGCCATAGCGCCGGTATATCCTCCTGACGTAGGCCATGCTGATGCCGAGGCTCTGGAGGAAGATGAATACATCTCTTTCACGCGCGTGCCGCTCCCATGCCTCGCGAACCATGCCGAGCCTTTTTCGCCCGAAACCCGGGACCTCCATCAGCCGCGCGGAAAAATTGTCCAGAACATTCAAGGTGTCGTCGCCAAAATGTTCAACTATGCATTCTGCCAGTTTGGGCCCCACGCCGTGTATCAGCCCGGAGGACAGATAGCGTTTGATCCCCTCGGCAGTGGACGGCAAGGTGAACTTGCAGGCGGATACCTTGAACTGCCTGCCGTGCTCCTTGTGGTTGATCCAAGTGCCCGTGGCCTCAATCTCCTGCCCCTCGTGCGCGCCGGCGATGCTCCCGACAAGTGTGAGCAGCCTGCCTTGTCTGTCCTGGACGCGCATCACGGAGTAGGCACCGTCCTCAGAGGCATACACGATCTGGGTGATCTCGCCCCTGACCGTCTGCTCGGCAAGATTCAACTGCTCTTCATTCTTAGGCTTGTCATCCATAAAATCCCTTCCCTGCGGTCATTAAGCTAATGTGAAAATCGCGTCTAATGATGCGAGAAAATCCTCTCCGGCGCATGCACCAGGGCAACGCCCAGCTCGTTCGCACGTTTTATCACGTCGGCGTCGCGCAGGGACCCAGGGGGTGCGATTATCGCGGTGATCCCTGCCTCGGCGGCGACCTCCACGCCATCCTCGAAGGGGAAGAACCCGTCGCTGGCCATCACAGCGCCCTGCAGAGAGTTTTCGCCCTTGTACTTGTTGCGGTATTTCCAAATGGCCTGCTCGACGGCGCCGACCCTGTCCTGCTCGCCCGTACCTACCGACAGTGTCTGCCCGTCCTTGACGATCACCACGCCGTTCGACCTGACATTTATGTTTATGTACCATGCTGCGACGAGGTCTTTTTTCTGCTGGTCGTCTGGGATTTTCTTCGATTTTTGCTCGCCGCAGCGTTTGTTTTGCGCCTCGGCAGGGCGGAGGTCCTCGACGCCTCTGAGGCTGGTCGTCAGCGGCGCGGCGACAACCAGCGAGCCGTCGGCGAGGACTTTGAGCGTGTTGTGCACATCCTGCGCGTCCCCGGTGTAGCGCGGGAGATTTTTAATATTCCGCGCTTCGATTATCCTTATGTGCTTGTTCAGCGAGTATTTCTCCTGGTCCTTGAAGACAGCCAGCGCGCCGGGAGTGAAGCCGGGCGCGACCACGCACTCGACAAAGGTCCCCATGATCTCGCAGGCGGTGTCCTCGGGCACCTCACGGTTGAACGCCACCACGCTGCCGAACGCCGCGCGCGCGTCGCAATCCCGGGCCTTGATGTATACATCCTTCAGCGTCTCCTCGGCAACCTGCACCGCCGCGCCGCTGGGGTTCACATGCTTCATCACCGCGCAGGCAGCCACATCGAAAAACTTCACGATGTTCATCGCGTATGAGATATCCTCCAGATTGGTCTGCGAAAGCCCACTCTTGCCTGTCTTTAGGATCTTCATGTCCCCGATGGGGCACGATGCTCCTTCAGGCTTGTAGAATGCCGCGCTCTGGTGGGGGTTTGTGCCGTATCTGAGGTCCTCGACCTTGACATATTTCCTGCCTGCTATAATCATCTCCTCTGCGAACTCGCCCACATTTTTCGACAAATAAGCGTTCCTGCTCAGAGCCTTTTCTGTTTCAGACATCTTTCCTCTCTCCGTTTCCTGTAAATTACTTGCAACTGAAAAATCCTGCATACTGTTCAACCTAGCCTGCAAACGGGGTTTGTCAATTGGACAATTCCTGCCATCTTGGCTTGAAGCGGGTGAAAAATTCCAGATTTTTTCCCAAGGGGGTCTTGCAGAGGGTTGAACCTAAATGAAGCAGTTGAATCTCATAAGCGACAGGTAATGTGTTTGTATATAACATGTTAGGGCTATCTCGCTTTTCAACTTTTTGGTTAGAAAGATTTTTTGAGATTTAACACTGCGGCAACTGCTTTATTTAGGTTGAAAGCACATATTTCAGGGCTAACTTAACCGAATATGGGAACGCAGGTGTTCCCGTGCAAGATGAAAGATCAAATTTGAAGGACGGTTCAGGCATGAAGAAACTTAAGGTAGGAGTCATCGGGCTGGGGATGGGCGCAGCACATGTGAAGGGATTCAACTCACATCCCAACTCAGAGGTCACTGCGGTGGCCGACGTGGACAAGGACAAGCTTGACTCCAGAGCCGACGAGCTGGGTGTCAAAACAAGATACTCCGACCCGATGGAGATGCTTGCCAAGGAGAAGCTGGACATCGTGGCGATCGCCGTGCCAAACAAGTTCCACAAGCCCCTCACTATCGCCGCGCTAGAGGCAGGATGCCACGTGCTATGCGAGAAGCCCATGGCGATGAACGCCAAGGAGGCGGAGGACATGCTCAAGGCCTCCAAGCGCTGCCGCAAACGCCTGATGATCAACTTCAGCTTCCGTTTCACCCCGCAGTCCTATGCGTTGAAGCAGGAGGTTGACTCAGGTATACTCGGCGAGATATACTATGCGAGGACCGTATGGCTGAGGCGGCGCGGGATGCCCGGTTTCGGCGGCTGGTTCGGACAGAAGAAGCTTGCCGGCGGAGGCCCGATAATTGACCTCGGCGTGCACAGGCTGGACCTCGCGCTGTACCTGATGAACTATCCGAAGCCCGTCTGGGTGATGGCGGCCACGTTCGACCATATCGCCCGCGAGAAGGCGGCAAAGTCGGGACAGCTCTTCGATGTCGAGGACATGGGTGTGGCCTCGATCAAGTTCGCCAATGGCGCGATGCTGACCCTTGAGGCCTCTTGGGCAGGGAACATCAAGAATAACGAGGAGATGGAGACACGGCTGCTGGGAACCAAGGGCGGGTTGAGGCAGTTCAATGTGGGCGAGGGCTACGAGTTCGACGCTGAGATTTATGTCGAGCACGACGGACGGCAGTACGACATGAGGCTACACCCGCCCGTGCCGGCGGCAAAGCAGTCCATGCACCACCTCGTTGACTGCATAATCGAGAACAAGCCCCATACCGCAACTGGAGAGGAAGGGGTGGTTGTCATGAGGATCCTGGATGCGATTTACAAGAGCGCGGCGACTGGCAAGCCTATCAATCTTAAGTAGTGCCTGCCGTTTTTCGCCGCCACATAGGAGGTTGAAGCGATGAGTAAGATGTCGGCTTTTTTCCTTGCGGCGGCGTTTTTTGTCCCTTTTGCGTCGGCCAGCGAAAAGGATGTTGTTGAAAGGCTCAAGACGATGCGGATCTCGCAAGTCCGCTACGTTGACGCGCCAGTGGGCGATGTGGTCAGGGATCTCCGGCGGCGTTCTGCCCAGCTCGACCCTGCTGGCAGGCCGGCTAACATCAATCTCGCCCTCTCAGAAGGGCTCGACCCGAAAAAGATCACCGTCACGCTCGAGCTGGAAAACATCCCCCTGTACAAGGTGCTTCGCTACGCGGCGATGAGCGCCGGGCTGAATTTGATGGTCGAGCGCGGAAGTTTGTTCATAACCGACAGGAAAGTTCCTGAAAGCAGGATGGAAACCCGGGTTATCAACGCCCGGCCGGGGACGGTGTCATCGCTATTCCGTCTGCTAGGGAAACGTGAAACTGAAAAGGAGTGAGCCTTGATAAAGACATATAGTGGGGAAAAAAATCGTGCGGCACCGTCTGCCTTTGCGGCCATTTGTCTGGCAGTCTTTTTCTCGGCCTGCGCCGGGATCAAGACCGAGAGACGCGAGGTGTTCTTTGCCGATCCAGGGACGGCGCTTGCCTACAAGGCGCTCGATCCGGACGAGCTGGAGTCCGAAGGGATCAAGCTGAGGGTATACCAGCAGGACAAGTTGCTCGATTTCGACGACACCCTGACCGTCTTCACACGTGTCCAGGATGGCAAGGGCGATGCCGTCGAGCTCAACAAGAAAAGAACAGTCATCTACTCCCCGGGAAGGAGCATAGACGACTTCCTCGTCACCACCGAGACGACCTGCGGCCAGCTCTCGGAGAAAAGTGCCGAGCAGGTTATCATGAGCAACCGCGGCGAGCTGCTGGAGTTCATAAGAGGCGAGTACAAGTCCCGCAAGGGAGGCATTAAAATACTCTCATGGGAGAGGGAGCCCGTATTCCCTGAAGAGCCGGTCAAAGTCGGCGACGAATGGTCATACAACGAAAAGATTCAGCTCGAGCTGAAGAGCTTCTGGATAACCAGGAACGTCGAGGGCCCGGAATCCATCAAGGTCAACTGCAAACTCGCCGGATTCGTCGAGTACAACGGCAGGCGCTGCGCACTGATCATCACCAGAGCAGTGGACAACCGCGACGAAAGCTATACCGCAATGTTCAAGACAATGAAGCTCAATATCAGATCCATCGTCTCCCAGGCACTCCTCCTGGACTACAAGCGCGGAATATTCCCAGCCAGCATCACCGACACCAAGTCCTTCTCGTCAAGCGATGACCAGACATTCTTCGACGAGTCGGCATCAAGAGCCGTAAGTATTCTGTCGCCAAAGTGAGATGGAGGGGCATAGCTGCAAAGAGAGGTTCCATACAAAGACTTATTATCAAAGAACAGCTACTATAATATCCTGAAAGTAGTATCTTGAGGATTTGAGGCCTCCGCTGGATACCCTTACGCGACCTGCTTGAACGAACAGTTGCGAAAACAAGTCACTTTTGACAAAAGGAAACGACATGACATCCAAAGACAGAATTTTGGCGGCGTTGCACGGGCAAGAGGTGGACCGCATTCCATTTTGCCCATTTCTGGCTTATGTGTGGGAATATTTCCCGAAAGACATTCAGAGTTTGGGGCAACTTGCGTTTCATCAACGCATCGGCGCAGATCCCCTGTGGCGAGGTGCCCCATGTCCAGTCAAGGCATGTCCTCCTGCGGCAATGGAATGCCGGACCGAGGAAAAGAATGGCCGGATCGTCACGGAAATCCATACGCCGGTCGGAGTCCTGCGCTATGCAGGGGTCAGAAGCGAGGACGGGAACACAAGCTTCCTAGTTGAGCATCCGCTCAAGAGCGAGCAGGATTATCGCATCCAACTGTGGATCGAAGAGAACACCACTCTGGCAGAAGACCTTTCTCCAGTACACGCGCACCTGGCTGGAGACGGGAGAGAGGGCTTGTCGCTAGGCATGCTGATCCCACGAGGGAAGTCGGCCTTCCAATCGATGGTGGAGCATCTTGTCGGCACGGAAGAGCTGGCCTATGCGCTGGCGGACTTCCCGTCAACGGTCACGGAACTCTGGCGCGTGATGGTGGCCAAGGATCTTGAGGCGGCAAACATCGCCATGCAGTCGCCGTACACCCACTTCATCACCTGGGAGGACTCCAGCACACAGAACTATTCGCCGACGCAGTACGATGACTATATCGGGTCGGAAATAGGCGAGTGGTGCCGTATCTTGGCAGCGTGCGGCAAGAACTATGTCCAGCATGCCTGCGGCCACGTGGCTTCACTGGTAGGCAGGATGAAGGCGCATGGCGTTCTTGCCGTGGAGAGCATATCGCCACCGCCGACCGGGAACATGACGATTCGTGATGCGAGAAACACCATTGGCTCATCAATGGGCATCATCGGAGGGATAGAGCCCACTCATTTTCTCAGGCTGTCTGAGGAAGACCTCAAAAGTTACGTTGAATCTGTTTTCGAGGAGGCATCCGGTGGCCCGTTTGTTCTAGCCAATTCGGATTCATGCCCGCCAGGCGTGACCATAGCCAAGTTTGAACTTGTGGCCAACATGGCCAGAGCACGAAAAGCTTGAAGCCCAACCAGCAGGACAAGTTGCTCGATTTTGGCCACCATCCGTGATTGAACTTACCATTTATGCGATGTAGTTTAGGAGCCGTTAACATGCGTTGATTTCAAAGCGAGGAAGGAGCAGGGAATATATGGCGGCGCGACAGTGGTACTACGGAGAGGGCGGGGAGCAGCACGGGCCTTTTGAGGAGGGAGTGATATCGGGCATGGTGCTCGAAGGCAAGATCAAACCCGCTACGCTGGTATGGCATTCTGGGCTGGGCAACTGGATCAAGCTTGAGGACTCCGAGCTGGCGCCGCTGCTCAGGGCAGAATCCAACGACTACGTGCTTCCAATGGAGAAGTCCCCTCCGCCGTCTGGCAAGCCGTGTTTCCATTGCGAGAGGCTGTTTGCCCCCGACGAGCTTGTCAAGATTGACGGTGTGGATATATGCGCCGAATGCAAGCCCGCGTTTTTGCGCAAGATGCAGGAGAGCGGCAAAAAGGGAGCCACCTACCACCGCTACGGGGGCTTCTGGATACGTGTGCTGGCCATCATCATTGACGGCTTGATAACCCTTTTCATACAGCTCCCGATAAATTTTACCTTTGGTTTGATCATCGGCTTGCTGACTGCCGCCGGGGACGAGGCCGGACCAGTGGTCTTCGGAATTATAATTGTCCTGCAGATATTCAATTTCCTGATCAGCATCATCATACCGCTGTCCTACGACGTTTGGTTCCTCACCCGCAATAACGCGACTCCCGGCAAGATGCTGCTTGGCCTGAAGGTGATCAATGCCGACGGGACGGAGAAGATAACCATAGGCAAGGCCGTCGGGCGATATTTCGCAAAAATCCTCAACGGCTTTACCCTCAACATCGGCTATATCATCGCCGCGTTCGACGACGAGAAGAGGGGACTGCACGACATGCTCTGCTCGACCCGCGTGGTGTACAAGTAGCATGCAAGCGCCGACGTGTCCAAAATGCAGATTGGCACTTCCCGCATCGCTGATTGGCGGCGGCATTCCCTTCCGTTGCCCCAAATGCAACACGTTCCAGGCAGCCTGGGTATATCCCGCAAGCGTGACGAAATTCGAGAAGGGCAGCAAGGCCGAGCCTCTGGTGTCACCGGAGCATTCCGCATGCTTCTACCACCAGAACAAGGTCGCCTCCGCGCATTGCGACGACTGCGGCGTGTTTCTGTGCAGCCTCTGCGACATAAATCTTGACGGGAAACACCTTTGCCCGAAGTGCTTCGATGCCGGCAAAGCCAAGATCGGCACTCTGCAGAGCCAGGGGTTCATGTACGACTCGCTGATGCTGAACATCGCAGCCATTTCCAGCTTGATGTGCTTCATATCCTTCATCACCGCCCCGGCGACACTCTTCGGCAGCATATACTACTGGAACAGAATGAAGACCCCCTACAAGAGAGGCAAATGGCGGTTCGTCTTGGCAATTGCCTTATCGTCGATTCAGATCATATTTTCAATAGTCGCTATTATTGCGATAGTCAACGACTGGTGAGGGTTTCAAGGTGTCGGAAATAAAATACAGCAAGTTATGCTCTTCGGCGAACCTGATCACTGGGTCTGTCACAAGGGTGTATTGCGCCGAGGACCATTTGCTGATAGTCTCCTCGACCTTCGGGAACGAATACTACAGGAGGTTCTTCTTCAAGGACATCTGCATGATCAACGTGTACAGGAACGCTCTCGGGACAGCCTGCATCATAGTCGCGGGTTGTGTTTTCGTTTTATTTTCTTTACTTGCTGCTGTTTTGTACTCATTCTCTGCCGAGACTGCTGCTTGGGTAATGATTGGCTTAGCCCTTATCTCGCTTGTTTACCTTTCGCTGAGGCTTTGGAGGGGTCCGACGGCTAGCGCGGTGATCACGACGCAGAATTCTCGCGAGCCGGTGGTGATCTCAAATTATTTCAGGAAGTCCGTCGCAGTGGTCGGCAGGATTAACAACCTGATCCTCCAGCAGCAGCCGCCAATGTCCTTGGAGGAGATACTGCAGGGCCTTGAAGGGGGTTGATTATGGAGCCAATTTCAAAACTCCGCGATGCCCGCTGCCACAACCATGCAGGCAGGGAGGCCGCCGCACGCTGTCCGCAGTGCTCGAGGTTCTTCTGCCGCGAGTGCATCACAGAGCACAAGGGCAAGATGCTCTGCAAGGAATGCCTGTCCTCGATGGAGCACAGAAAGGGTGATGCGGAAAAATGGATGCGCCTGACTGTGCATTCACTTATGTTGATTCTGTTTTTCACGGGTTTCCTGATGTCTTGGGCCTTTTTTTTCTGGACCGGGAGGCTGCTCGCCGCGATTCCCCACAAATTCCACGGCCCAGACTTCTTGGAAATACTCACGGGGAGTTCTGAACCATGAAGAAGAAGCTGCTCAGAAAGAAGGCCGTATCCGAGACCGGGAAGATCACGGCAATTGAGTGCGTGGAGGAGTCATTGCACCTTCTGAGGGTCAATCTGGGCCTGCTGATGCCGGTCTACCTGCTCGGGGCGCTGCCATTCGTCCTGGGATTCGTCTACTTCCTCAACGACATGCGGCAGAGCTCCGACGCATTTAAGATGCTCCCATCCTATGCCGTTCTGATGGCGCTTCTGCTGCTTTGGAAAAACACCTTCCAGGCGCTCTTCTGCAGGAGGGTCATGGAGTGCCTGACGCTATCGCCACGATCAAGGGTGTCCCAAGGAGAGATCGCCGACATCGCGCTCAAGCAGGGCATAGTCCAGCCTCTGGCGTTGTTCTTTTTGCCTATTTCGGCGCTGCTGGTCTGCACGTTGCCCTGGACGCTGTTGTTCTTCAATTCATTCACTGTTGTCGCGGCGACCGGGAAGGGATCTATAAAGGACAATCTGGCCAGCGCCTCGAGGAACACGATCAGGTACCCGGTGGAGACCTACCTGCTATGCGCAGTGATCATTGTCATGTTCATAATGGCGGTGCTCAACGCCGGGATGCTGATATTCCTGCTCCCTTTCATGCTGAAGACTTTTCTAGGCATCAACACGCCCTTCGCCAATCTAGGCGGGACTGAGCTGTTCTTCAATCTTGTTTTCAACTCCACCTTCTGGTCCGTGGTTTTTGGAGCCGCATACCTCTGCGTTGACCCACTGTGTAAAACAGCATACACGGTCAGGCTCTTCTATGCCGAGTCGGTGTTCAAGGGCTTCGACATCATGGCTGGCCTGGCCAGGCTGGGGCGCGCCTCGGGCGTTGCGGCGGCGGCCTTGTTCATGGTGCTGTCCTCGATATGCCTCCCTGCCTCGGGAGATCCCGGGCAGGCGGCAGTCAGTCCAGTGGATACCGCGGCAAGCCCCGCGGCAAGCCCGGAACAGCTCGACTCGAGCATAGAGAAAGTGCTGAGCCGCAGGGAGTATTCATGGCGAATGCCACAATCCGCAGGAGACAAGGCCGAGAGAGGCCTGATCATCACATACCTCGATTCACTGGTTGATTTCATTGATGATATTTTCACCAAGATCTCCTCTTGGCTGGAGAATATACTCCCCTCCCGGCCTCCCGGACGAGGCATGTCGGGATTCGCCTCCTTCGCGTCGTGGGTCTCCGCCAACTCAGTGCTGCTTTCCGTCGTCTTCCTTGCGATACTCGCAGTTCTCGGATTCATCTCATTCAAAAGGCGCAGGCGCTACGCCATCACCGAGAACATCACACCCCAGCCGATACCCGAGACCCCAGACTTGCGTGACGACAACATCGCGGCGGACCTGTTGAAAAACTCAGAATGGCTCGAGCTGGCAAAAAAAATGATCGCAGAAGGACAGTTGAGACTGGCGGCAAGAGCCATCTTCCTGGCCTCGATAGTCTCGCTGGCCGAGCAGAACGCGCTCACAATCGCAAGGCACAAGACCAACCTAGACTATCTAAGGGAAGTGCGGCGAAGACGCCACGGGAGCATGCGCACCATCGAGGCTTTCCGCAGCAGCCTGTCGGCCTTCGAGTCGGTGTGGTACGGCAACTGCGTGCCAGACATGCTTCTGGTGGACTCATTCATGGAGAACTTCAACATAATACAGGGTGCAGATGACTGACTCCAGAATACTGAACATTGCGATGATCTTTTGCGCCGCGCTGGTGTTCCTGCTGGGTGCCGCTAACCTTTTCCATCTGCGATTCTCGCAAGGCGACATCTACCCGAGATACTCCTCATTCCGTCCAGACCCAATGGGCAGCAAGGCCCTCTACGAGGCATACCGCGAAGCCGGCATTGAATGCTCGAGGAACTTCACTCCCGTGAAGGAGATCGGCGACCCGAAAGGCATGCTCCTCGTCAGGGCGGCGATACCACCCCATTGGAGCCCGCAGGACGACAGGGAGATGCTGGCTTTTGTTTTGGCGGGCGGCACCTTCGCCGGCTTCTACGACCCCGCCCCTTTCCAAAAAAGAATGCGCAGGCCCCCGGACGAGCCGTCCTGCACAGGCGATTACGAGCCGGAAGACAAAGATGAAAAGGTCGCCCCAACGGCAGATGGCGACGGCGAAGAAGAAGGCTGCGATTCCTGCGACAGCTACATCATCACGGAGGACACCGCGCCTCCGACGGCCACGATATCCTGCAAGCTCGATACGGACAGCGCCTATGAAGGAGGAAGCGTGACAGCCTATCCGGAGGAGGAATATTTCCCCGATGGCAGCACTCCACCGCTGGTGCTCCACTCCGGGCATTTCCTTGTCCCGGAAAAAACCGGGAAATGGCAGACAATGTTCTCCTCGGACAGCGGTCCGGCTGCCGTGGCCGCTAAATTCGGCAACGGGAGGATCTTACTGGTCTCATGCTCATATCCAGTCTCCAATGAGGCCCTCAAAAACCACCGCAACACACACTTGCTCGCACATGTCGCCGGAAATGCCACAAGGATCGTGTTCGACGAGCATCATCTTGGAATCGAGGAGAGCAGGAACATCGCATGGCTTTTCAAAAAGTACAAGCTCGAGCTGCTGGTCGGCAATCTTGTCCTGATTGCTCTGCTGCTGCTCTGGAGAAACTTCTCCTCGATCAAGAACGTCTCGGCGACGGGGACTGCGAAAGTCCTCGAGGCAGGAGTGGTCGAGTCCAAGTTCTCAAGCTTCTCTGGACTCAATTCTCTCGTGTCCAACGAAATTCCAAAGACCGAGCTGATCAACACCTGCCTCGCCGAGTGGCTCAAAACAGCGAAAACCAGGATACCGGAGGACAAGATCGAACGCATAAAAGAAATTTGCAATAACAACAAGAACAACATCGAGCGGCCTCTGGACGTGTACACGCATGTCAGCAGAGTGCTACGCGAAAGGAGAACAGGCAACAAAAAATGAATGAGATCAAAAGAACACACGACCTTCTGGACAAGGCCAGGGCAGAGATCGCAAAGGTCATCATCGGGCAGCAAAAGGTCATAAACCATGCGCTGATTTCAATCATGTCACGCTCGCACGCGCTGGTCGAGGGTGTCCCGGGAATAGCGAAAACACTGCTCGTCAGAACCCTGGGCAAGTTAATGCGTTGCGAAACTCGCAGGATACATTTCACTAACGAGC
>CAZANS010000009.1:0-20381 GCA_964486565.1 uncultured Victivallales bacterium | reverse complement strand
GGCTCGCGCGGAATCCGTTTTCAAGGATTCACAAATAGATTCATATTGTTATATAACTTCAACTGATGCGATTCCAGGAGACCTTTACTATGAGTCTATTCCTTTCAGCTCTTCAGCGGGTATCCTCAAAGACGGCTCTTATATCTACAAATTTCTCGAGGGAAGCTCCCTGAATTCAGATTCTCCGGAACTTCACCGGGAGCTTTTTTCTTTAAAAATGCGTCGTGAGTCGAACAATTGGTTTATTGATGACGAAAAATATCCGGGGATTAACGGGAAATGTGTCGGTGGAAGCCTGCGTATCGCCCGACTTAAGGAAAATGGCAATAAGCCAGCTGTGTTGATTGATAAAAAATGGGTCCACATTGCTGATCCGGCACCCGGGTTCGTGCATGTATCGGTCGGTTTTAATCTGTCGCCTCCCAATCCTGGCCATCACAATTTTACCTCTACTGAAAGTGTAAATGAATTGTTTGAAGAAGCTCCGGTAGGATGGATATGGACTGAGGGTAAATTCCGCATGGCATCCCGATGGGCCTGCGCTGATCTGTGGAATTTCATGGCCGGCGGTGCTACTGGAACCCCCTGGATGGCAAGCAAAAAGTGTTTCATGGGAAATCAGTCCCATGAATATTATATGTCGTTACGCCCGATGCAGCCCCCTGAGGGCGGTGACGATAATTTCTCTTATGACCCACGGAATGATACAAACTGGAAGATATTCATAGAGCATTTCGGATGGTATAACAAACATGACCTTAATTTTGCTTTCTGCTCTGATGGAGTCAATCCGCTTTCAGGGTATGCAGTCATCTATGCCGCCGGGGAAAACACAAAAAACTTTCTTTTGCGCAACGGGGAGGTCGTCGCGGAGAACAGTTTATATCTTATGCCTGATACTTCCCAGAATCATGCCCCGATTCATTGGAAGTGGTGGAACTTCAGGTGTTCCATTAACGGACAGGATATTTTGGTGAAGCTTAATGATAAAGTTCTTTTTGAGTATAAAGATACAGAGCCTCTTGATGGTGGGCATGTGGGGTTTTTTTCTGTCAGAAATGGGTTTGCTGTCGCAAAAATAAATTCTTTTGCCGAAAGAATCGAATGGAATCCATTTTTTATGTTTGTTGAGGAACTTCAGGATGACACCCAATGGTATCCCCTGGTCCGTGACAATGTAAAAATAGAAAAAACAACGGGACAATTTGAAATCAAGGTAAGTCAACAGATCGGTGGAGGGAGCTTGGCGGTAAGGCATGATTTTGATAATGCCGATCTTGAAAAGAGTGATGTTTTAAGCTTCCCACTGGCTCTTTCTACGGAAACATCTGTCAACCTCTTTCTTTTCATCTCCGGGCGCTCATATGTAGTTCAGCTGAATGATAATCCATTAAGCAGAACAAAGGCCTTGCTTACGCCTGAATTTGAACGTGGTGAAATGTTTCAGTTGCCCTTTAAGGATATCGGCATCCTGAAATCACCTTATTTCCTGGGGAAAACATCGGACGCAGACGGGCTCAATGTGAATCTATTGAAACTGTTGAATGAAAAAGGTGTCAAGCCGCCATATTTACTTGAATCAATAACTATTGGAAATACAAGCGAGGAAAACTTCTTGCTGTTCGGAGCAGAGAAAAACCGGAAAGGTGCCAACTATCGTGTCGGGAAAATCAAATTGACAGAGAGTGTCCCCAAGACAAATAACCTGTTCCTGAAATGACAAGCAGTACAAGATATAAACTAAGCTTCACACTGTGCCTTTCGGTGATAATCGGTTCTCTGATCCAGATATCGCTTGGAGCCGAGTACAGCGCTACCGGGGAGCAGCTTGCAGGTGGGGTTCCTGTCTCAAGCCTTATATTGTTCATCTGCGGATTAACTCTTTTTGCTTTGGACTATAAAAAGGCTGATTTTTTCGGATTTAATATTTTCCAGGTTGTGCTTATTACTGCTCTCGCCGGAAGCCTGCTGGGTCTGTCCGGCGTATCTGTAAAACAATCATTGAAAGAACTGATCCAGATATACGAAATATTCGTCTTTTCATATCTGCTTTTTCTCTATAACAGGCATCTTCTACTGGATGTGCTTAAAAAGAGCTCCGCCTTCATCGTGATTTTTCTTCTTTTGATGCATTTATTGAATTTGAACACCCACTTCCCATTTTATCTGAGTGATACTAAACTGGAAGCATTTATTGTTCTTCTGACTCCTTTCGTTATCCTCAACACCAATAATTTTTCATTTTTGAGGAGGTTTATATTATTGGCTGGAATCTCTGTGCTCTGCGGGTTCAGCTTTTCAAACGGGGGATTGCTGCTGTCATATCTGATGATTTTTATTTTGTCCGGGTTGTTGCTGTCAGAAACAAAAAACCTTGTCACGGCACTGGCAATTCCCACATTGATCTGCTCTTTTATACAATTTAATTCAAAAACTGCCTGGGATTCCCTTGCCCCCGGCTATAATGAAACATACACAAAAAGACTTTATATCGAATACAAAGCATCACTAAAAGCACCTGCGAACTTTCCTCTGGGGATCGGGCCTGGGTCCTATAAGAAAGGCATAAACTATCTTAAAAAATTTCAGCCTTCGGTTCCGCATGAGGCGGATATGAAAATCCCGAAGGACAGCAATTCACAGTATCAGATATACCTGGTGGAGTCCGGTATTTTTTCCCTGTTGTCTTTTCTGGCCTACTTACTATATCTATTTGTGGTCTCTTTAAAAACGGAGAATAGAAACGATAGATATTTAAGTTTGATATTAGTATCTGCTTTAGGTGTCACAGCTCTTTTTTGCGTTGTTTTTTCAAGAGGTATCGGAATCTTTGCCGGCGGTCTTCTGGCTGTCGTTTCTTCCAGGCGCTTTTCCGAGAACGAGAAATCCCTCTATCCTGCAATTATAGTTTTCGCTTCACTGATGTTTTTGATAATATTTCTTATCGCCGGTACGCGCTTTGACAATCCTCATCACCAAAGCCCCTATAATCTCTTTCTGCTCAGGGAAATAACAAATATGCCCATGGATCAGAAATTGAAAACTATTGTTTTGAATAAGTCTGCCGACCAAAAAACCACTATCATTATTGAAGCAGAAAATGCCCTTGATCTGCAGCCCAATTTTATAGTTGTACCTGCAAATGACAGTTCAGGAGATCACGTCATTGAAATTCCCAAGGATTCAGGTAAAGGGATCGGCACGGCAGAATATGAATTGGACATCCCTGAAAGCGGAATGTATAAATTATTTGCCAGGGTGTGGTGGGAAGACGGCTGTTCAAACAGCATCGCTGTAGAAATCGGAAATCTACCGCGAATCGTTCTTTCAAATGAATTATTCAAAAAATGGCAGCTGATCGAATCTGTAGTTCCAATTGCTCTTGACAAAGGCAAATGCAGGCTTAAAATAATTAATCTTGAAGATGGTGTCAAAATCGATTTTCTAGGTTTGGTTCCCGTTGCAAGGAATCAATGAATGACAATAATTCAAATGTGTGCGACACCGAGTTGAGCCGTTTGTAAAAAATCTTCCGGGTCTGTTTGCAAAAAAACTCCCGGGCTGTAATTTAGGGTGGGATAGCTTCCGTCGAGCTGTTAAGGTAGTACATTCAAAGAAAATTTTAAGAGCTGACCTATGGGCATAATGTGCAGGGATGAGTTCAAGGGGTATGTCGGCCGGGGTAATCTAATACCGCTGTGCTGCGAGGTTTTCGCGGACACCGAGACGCCGGTGTCGGCCTACTGGAAGCTTGCCTGCTGCGGTGCCGTTGGCTCGGGTTACTCCTTCCTTCTCGAGAGCGTCGAGGGAGGGGAGAACATAGGCCGTTACTCTTTCTTGGGCAGCGACCCTCGTGCCATATACACGCACCGCCGGGGAGTTGGTAAACTTGTGTCCCGTGACGGCACCGAGCGTGAGATTCAAGGCAGGGATGTTTTCGAGAAGATCCACAATGTGCTTGGCGCGTACAAGGCGGTCGAGATCCCTGGTCTGCCTCCCTTCACTGGCGGCGCGGTGGGGTATGCATCGTACGATGTGGTGAGCGAGGTGGAGCCTACTGTGCCGCGTGCCGAGGAGGATGTCCTGGGTACTCCGGATGCGCTTTTCATGATCACAGACTCGATTTTGGTTTTCGACCGCGTGAGGCACACGATAAAGATAATAGTCCAGGCGCATGTTGGCGGTGAGGACGATGCCGACACCGCCTACGACAAGGCCGCGGCTCAAATCGAGGAGATAAAGGAGAGGCTGCAGAGGCCGGCGATATTCCCGCCTGTGGATCTTGACGAGACGGCGGCTGAGATGGATTTCCAGTCGAACAAGACCCGTGAGGAGTTCCACGAGATGGTCAATACTGCCAAACGCTACATCTACGACGGCGACATAATCCAGGCAGTGCTTTCGCAGAGGCTGTCTGCGAGGATAGATGCCTCCCCGCTGTCCGTGCACCGGGCGTTGAGGATGCTCAACCCATCGCCGTACATGTTTTTGCTCGACTGCAAGGATTTCGCCTTGGTCGGCGCGTCCCCTGAAGTGCACGCGAAGTGCATAGACCGCAATATAACCGTGCGTCCGATAGCGGGCACACGCAAGAGGGGCGCCACGGCCGAGGCCGACGATGCGTTGGCGATCGAGCTGCTGGCGGACCCGAAGGAGCGCGCGGAGCACATCATGCTCGTTGACCTCGGCAGGAACGACGTGGGCAGGATATCCGAGCCCGGCTCCGTCAGCGTGGACGAGCTGATGACGATCGAGAGGTACAGCCACGTGATGCACATAGTGTCGAACGTCACCGGCAGGCTCGCCTCCGGTCTCGACGCCGACGCGGTAATGCGCTCTACCTTCCCCGCCGGGACACTCAGCGGTGCCCCGAAGATCCGCGCGATGCAGATCATAAACGAGCTCGAGCAGTCATGCCGCGGCCCCTACGGTGGGGCGGTGTGCTACTACTCCTTCGGTGAAAACGTCAACTCGTGCATAACCATCAGGACTGCCCTGCTCAAGGACGGCATGGCATACGTCCAGGCCGGCGCGGGAATAGTCGCCGACTCCGACCCCGAAAGCGAGTACCAGGAGACCCTGAGCAAGGCCACCGCAATGATGAAGTCACTATCCATGTCCGCGAAATTCGCGCTGCCGAAATAGTGGAGCCAATTTCCAAACTACCCGTGGCCGCGCGGCCTGCCATTTTGGATGCGAGGCCACGCCGATGCGGAAGTGGGCATACCTGCCTAGTCTGTCCCGACCGCGGCGGCGTGGCATTCGCGCCAAAAGAGCTTGCCGCCCAAAGGTTTGGGGTGGAGGCACGGCCTGCGCTCCCAACGCGGTTCACGCGGAGTTTTGAAACTGGCTCATGGGATTGGGAAAAATAAACATTCAGCCTTTCTTCCTGGTTACGAATCCTATTATTATGAGTATGAGTGCGACCAGTCCGATGAGGCCTGCTATGGGTGTGAGTATCAGGCCGAATGGGCCGAGCTCGCTCATGTGTGAGTCGTTGCCCATTAGCAGCATGAAGATGCCTGCGGGGAGCAGGATGAGTGTAAGCAGGCATCCGCATCCTCCGCATCCGAAGAGGAATTTCCCGCCGCCCTTCTTTTTTGCCCCGTAGCTGGCCGGGGTTGTTTTCGGTTTGGATGGTGTCGGGGCTTGTTTTGCAGGAGATTCTTTTTTTGCCTCCATTTTGGCTTCGGGGGTGGCTGGTGCTGACGGTGGAGGGGTGGATTCAGACTTGGCTTCGGCTGGTATTTTGGCTTGTGGAGCCTGGAGGCCGCCCATTATTGTCACGTCGCAAATCCCAGTCTCGAATTTCAGGCGGTGCCTGCCGATGAGGATGATGTCGCCCGGGTTGAGGGCTTTTTCGGAGTCTTTGACCGGAATGTCGTTGACTTTTGTGCCGCTGCTGCTGCCAAGGTCCTTGAAAATCCATTGTCCGTCTTTCTGGATTATCCTTGCATGATGGCGTGAGATTTCTCCTTCCTGCAGGATGATATCGTTGTCGGTCTCTCGCCCGAGGGCGGTGCCGCCGGGGTTCAGTTCATAGCTCTCCTCGCCCTTGCCCTTGTCCAGGAACAATAATTTTGCACTCATAACAAGCTCCTTAAAGTTAGACAAATGAAACAACCGAGATAGAAAATATCATTCTGTTGCAGATGTGTCAAGCCGGTCCGGCCGGGGAAATGCCCTGTTGTGTCAGAGTGAGTCTGAGATGAATCTTGCGGTTTCGGAGGTGTAGTGCACTGGGTATGGCTCGTAGAGCACGTCGTTGTCCTGTTCAAATCTGTATGAGGATCTCCATCCTGGTTTTTTTCTCATGAACGAGTTGATGTCGAGGAATTCTGCGTTGTAGTCGGCGGTCATTCGTCTTATGCTGTCGGCGAGTATGCTGTCGAGCTCAGTCCTTCTTAGGGAGGGGAATGGTGAGGCTATCTGTATGGTCCTGATATTTTTGTTTGCCCTGGCGGCCTCGACCAGGGCTGCGAGTACTCTTTTCTGAGTTCTGATCGGCATTCCCAGGCTGACATCCTCCGCTGGTGGGATGAGCAGGATTCTGTCGGCGTCGGTACCCAAGATCTTAGGAATGAGCTTTCCGATGCTTGAGAGCATGGCCGACTTGATTTGAGGGTGCTTCCATGTGACGAACTCGAGGGAGGTTTTTTTTGTTTGGAGCATAGTGTCGAGTGAATTTTTGAAGGACTCATCTCCGTGTCCGAAGTCGTCGGCGATGAGCAGGAGTTTTTTGGTTGAAGCCATGTCGGTTAAGAATTTTTTTGGCAGTGCCCAAGCTCGTTTTTCGGCCAGAGTCGGACGGTGGAGCAGCGGGATGACGCGGCTGCCCTTGCTGTCTACTAGGCCGTCGAGAGAGTCATTGATCCCGGCGCACTGCCGCAAGGGGAGGAAGCGGATGTTATGCTGGCTGAAGATCACCGGTGGGATCATAAGGTACAAAGATATCTCGAGGCCGTCCTTGAGTTCCTCGCCGATTATCGAGACGTTGTGCTTGACTCTGGATGGTGGTGCGAATCGTTCGTTTGAGGACAGGTCTCTGCCCTTGAGTGTGATGCATTCGGTCTTCTCGCTGATGAATTGGACATTTCTGCTGGCAGTGATTTTAAGTATGACATCCCCTGACCTGGGCAGTCCCGATACCAGCTCGTAGTCCATGTCGAGTATCTCGTCGTCGTAGATGAATGGAGGTGTCCATAGCTTCATCTCGATTTCTGGGTAGAATCGGTTTGATTCGGGAGGCTGCTCCGGTATTTGGATGACGATGTCGTCGAAACTTCCAGAAGCTGATGAGAGGGAAAGCACCTGTTCTGAGTCGGGGACGGTCAGGAAGCAGCATGAGTGTGATGTGGAGATTGGAGTCTTGTCGGCGAGCCATACCGGGTCGCTGATTTCTTGGGAATCCTCTACACGGCAGCTTATCCAGTCATAGCGTTTTGCTTCATCCAGGACGAAATGTCCGTTATGCTCGTACGAGATGACGGGGATGTTTTTGCCTGCGCGGTCTGTGCATTTGGTGATGCGCACGGGCAGTGCGCTGGCGAAGTCTCGTTCCTCCAGCACATGGAAAGTGGTCTCGCCGTTTTTTTTCCATGCTGCCTCAGCGAATATGTCCCTGGGACTGCCGATGACATGCAGGGAGATATTATGCAGGCCTGGTTGTAGCGTTAGAGAAGCAGTGTTCCTCCATGAGTCGTCGCGCCTGCCTCTTCCCGATTTGGACACCAACGGCTTGCCGTCAATGTATAGGATGGAGCTGTCGTTAGAGTTTATTGCGAACTCATATATGCCCTCATTGTCAATGGAAATCCTTCCATCGAACTGTGCGGCGAAATGTTCGTCCGTTGGTATGTTGGCGACCATGTCCTGAGTCAGCCTGACACCGTTGTCGGTGCTGTTGGGTGCAGGATGGCTCTCTGTCCAGATTGATCTGTGGTGCCCTTCGGCCAGATCTTCGGGATCCAGGCCTTTCTCCAGTTCTGCGATGCTTTCCTGGAGCTGCTTCTGCTGCTGTTCGAGCTGTGTTCGTCTTTTTTCCAGCTCCTCCTTTTCGTCGGGTTCTTTCTGTGTCCTGATCTGCCACATCTGGTGGTTGATTGAGCGCATGTCTTCGTGTAGCCTCTGCAGCGCGAGCATGTCCTCCCGTGGTTCGTAGACGAGTTTCACGAGCTGCTGCAGGGCCTGCTGTGAGCCGATATACTTGTTTTCGTTGAGGATTTTCAATCTGCGCAGTGAGAAGGACAATTCATTGCGTGAAATCTTGCCGAGTACTTCCTGGGGCCAGTTTTCGCTGGGGTGTTTCTGGGAAAATCCGAAATATATCTGGTAGGCGCTGTTGTTTCCTTGGAGAGATCGGAAGATGATTCTGGAATAGTCCTTTGAGATTGAATATGCCGCTGCATTTCCATCTGGAGTGTATACGGTGATGCCTTTGTCAAGAGGGCAGGGAAGTATTTTGTTGCGCAAGTCGAGCATGAAGGTCTGTCCCTTCAGATGTGAGCTGACCTCGAGTCGGTATAGGGCATCGTTGTCGAGCCATTCGGCAAAGGCAAGGGGTGACAGCATTGACAAGAAATATAGTGCGAGGAGATTTGGTGTGCGTTTTTTCATTTTTTCAATCGGCCTTTATAACCTTTCCGGAGGATTTTCCGGAGCCCTGCCAGTAGATCTTGCAGGCGATGTCAATCTTGAATGGCGGTATTGATAGTTCGACAGGATGGTCGAAGTCGGAGTAGACGAGCCTGGAGTCGAGTTCCTCGCCTGTTAGTGTGTCGTAGAAACGTGCGGAGTGGGTGCCTTTCTTCAGTCCGCTTAGGGAGATGGACAGGCTCTCGTTCCATGGAAGAGAATCCTTGTCGGCGGGGTAGTCCAGCATGTGCGAGTACTTGAAGATCCAAGCATAGGTTTCCTCCTGGTTTCCGGCGAGGAGGGCCTGTATGTCATCAGCGGGCTGAGAATTGCCGCCGAGGACCGCGGGTTTCCTGAAAACGAACTTCTTGCCCCTGGGGTCCACTCCCTGCATGAATGACGAGAACCCGTAGAAATGCTGGTAATGGCCGACCTTGTGTATGAAGTCGTGCCACCAGAGGTACGGTGCTCCTGCCTGTTCGGTGAAGAGTGATGCCCACAGTCCGGCGTGGAGGTCGGCCTGGAGTCGCGGGAAGGTGTTTCCGTGGGGAGATCCGCCGTATTCTGTGATCATCATTGGCTTGCCGAGGAATCTGAGCTTATCTATATGGTTCAGCATGTGGTCCACGAAGTGGGTGTTGTTTCTGTATGCGTCTCCTACGACATATTTGATTTCGTCGAGCTCGAAGTATTTTCTGAACTCGAGGTTTTTGTTGTAGTCGCCGCAGGTGTGTGTGGTGATGAGATGCCTTCCCTGGAGCAGGTCGAAAAGATGCCTTGCGGCATTCTTATGCCATTTGACTGTTGTCCCGCTCTCGTATATTTGCTTGTGGTCGTCCACGAGGTCTATCTCGCTCCATAGTTCTATGCCGAATATGTTATTTGTAGAGCCCCATCTTCCGGCGATATATCGGTTGCGGTTTTTGTAGTATATCCATGATGTCTGGTCGGTGAAGAAATCGCTGCATTTGTCGAGGTGCGCGCCGTCGGCATTTGCGAAGGGAGTGCGCTTGTTGTGCGGCGAGTTGTCCCACTCGGGATCTACCCTTGTGGCGAGCTTGCCGTGGTTGTCCAGCACCAGGTGCACGTAGACGCCGTTGTCGGCGGCGGTGTCGAGGACATGGTCAAGCCTCCATGCGTTGGCGAGGTTGTATCTTCCCATGCCGTGGTAGTTGATCCTCGCGCTGGTCCACTCGATTGCGAAGCACCATGCTGCCATCCATACCTCGACTGAGTTGATCCCGTTCTGGCCCATCGCGGTGAGGTACTCGTCATAGGAGTAGGTGCCCACGTCGGGCTGATACCCGAGCTTGAGCTGTGTCTCGCTGCGCAGGTCCTTAACGGAATGGAGGTTGTATCCGATGGGGTAGAAGAACTCCCCGTTGCAGAACTCGAAATATCTTGGATCCTTCTTAGAGACTCTGACAAACCCTCTGTCGTCGGAAGGGGAGACGACGATTTTGGTCCATGGGGTCTTGATCGAGGCCTCGAAGCCCTGGGTGTTGTCCTCTACGCTTAGTCTCAGGCTGTATGTCCCGATGATGTCCGGGGTGAATCTGTATGCCCAGTAGGGTGCGCCAACGGGGATTAGAATCTCCTCGTTGAAACGCCTTCTCCTCTGGTGGTCCTGAGTGAAGAACGCTGGCCAGCTCAAGGTCTCTCCGTTTGGCGAGCGGGCCTCTATGTCTATCTTGATCTCGTCGGCGTCGAAGGGGTTGAGATATTCCCTGGAAAGCTCGAACCTGCCCTCCAGTGTCTGGTATAGCCTGGCCTCTGAGGGCTTCCCCCAGTTATACACGGTGAGCTTTGGTGTGGGCCTGATGCCCAGGCGCTTGAGGTTTTTGCAGTGGAAGGTCATCTCCTCGGTGGATTTGCTGAACACGTTGATGCCGGCCGCATGTATGGTCACAGCGTTGAGGGAACTCCATGAGGCCATGTGCCCCACGGGAGTCAGATCTTTTGAGAACCCGGCAAGTCCGACACTCAAGGTCTGCCATTCACCGGGCTTGAGATGGTATACCTTCTGGCTTTGGAACCAGAGCCCGTCCTTGTCTTTGACAAAGATCACGGCCTTGACCTCGTCCCCTGATGCGCTCTCGTGTTTGACATCAAGAGACAGCATTGCTGGAGAGAAGTCCTCTCTTGCCGGCCGCATGGCCTTGCGGTCCCTTTCTACGAATACTAATCCGGCACCTGGGAATGCGATTTTCACAGAGACATTTCCTTCCTCGTCCGGCTTGACCGGCTCGGCAGCCTTGTCTCCGACCGAATAGAACCAGCTCCCGTTGAGATCGGCCGCATAAGATCCCGCCGATAAGAGCAGGGCAAATACTGTCATCACCATTTTTATCATCACTCAAAACCGAGCTTGTTTTAATGTCCGCCTGTGTGCAAATGCCGCAAAACAAGTAAACTACATTCGTTTGCAGCCTGAATCAAGCTCTTCTTTGGGTAAAAAGAGGTATGTAGTTTGAAATGGAATCAATTAGGGGCATAATATGGTGCTGTTTACAGCGTTGTATGTTGTTCTTAAGGTGATGTTGAGGTTTTGTGCTGAGTTCCACATCCGTGGCTGAGTCAACAATATAACCAGGCAGAGGCAAATGCCATTTGACGAGATAACCCAGGAATTTATAGACAAGAACGGCAGGTGCTGTTCGATAACCACGCTGACCCGTGTGCAGGCGGTGTATTATCTAACGATATTGGCTGTGGTCATATTGCTGCTCAACTACCGCTGGGACATCACGCTGTGCCTGGTGAGTTTCTATTTTGCTTTCTGGTACTTATTTTCCGCCATCTTCAAGACTCTTGCCTTGGCGGCCGCGCTTCTTGGCCGCGGAATCCGCAAAGTGTCTGCGGCGGAGTTAGCGTTGCTCGATGAGGAGAGCCTCCCTGTTTTCACCATTCTTGTGCCTCTGTATCATGAGGAGGCCATCGCCGACAAGATTATCCGCAGCGTCAACAGCCTGGACTATCCCAGTGAGAAGCTTGATGTGAAACTGCTTCTCGAAGAGGACGACCAGGCGACGATAAAGGCTGTGCGGAGCTGTTCTCTGCCATCATATTTCGATGTGATAGTGGTGCCTGACTTCATGCCCAAGACCAAGCCCCGGGCCTGCAACTTCGGTCTCCGGAGGGCGAAAGGCGAGTTCTGTGTGATATACGACGCGGAGGACCGGCCCGATCTAGACCAGCTCAAAAAGGTCGTGGCGACTTTCCGCAAGCTCCCGGAGAACTACGCATGCATCCAGGCCAAGCTGAACTACTACAACTCGACGCAGAATCTGCTCACACGCTGGTTCACCATCGAGTACAGCACCACATTCGACCTGATTCTTCCCGGGCTGGAGACATTGAACATTCCGCTTCCTCTCGGCGGCACCTCAAACCATTTCAGGACGGGGATCCTGAGGGAACTCGGCGGATGGGACCCCTTCAACGTGACCGAGGACTGCGACCTCGGCGTTAGGATCTATACCCGAGGCTACAGGACATGCATGATTGACTCCACCACATGGGAGGAGGCGAACAGCCAGGTCTGGAACTGGATAAGGCAGCGCTCAAGATGGGTGAAGGGCTTTTTCCAGACCCATCTGACACATACCCGGAACCCCTTCAGAACCCTCCGGGAACTCGGGTTATGGGGCATGCTGGGGTTCTACCTGTGTGTCGGTGGCAGCTCGCTCATGCTGGTGATAAACATAATCTATTGGGCGTTAGGCTCCTTCTATCTCGCCCTGCTGCTCGACGGCTTCGCCCACGGGGAGACTCTTGCCTCCATGATCATCGGTCCGCATATCGAGGGCTCATACCAGGGCCTGCAGATGCTGGGCTTGAACTTCAAGGCCTGGCCGCTTCTCTACATCGGAAGCGACCAGGATGTCTTCTGGTCCACCCTTTCGCTTGTGTTCTTCTCAATGGGCACAGTCCTGCTGCTGGCGAACTTCCTGTTTGTGCTCTCGCATGTGATCGCCTGCCTTAAAAGAAAGGCCTACGCACTGATTCCCGATGCCCTGCTCACCCCTCTATACTGGGTACTCATGTCGGTCGGGGCGTGGAAGGGGCTGATCCAGCTTCTGACAAACCCTTCCTACTGGGAGAAGACAAATCATGGCCTCGCTCATCATGTCAACCACATCGTCGGTACCGAAAAGGCTCCAAAGACCGGAGAATAAGCGTATAACGACTTGAAATGCCGAAAAAACATGTATATATTCTGATAAGGATTAATGGCTAAATGAGAAACAAGGAAAAAACTTTCGGGTGCTTCACGCTTGTTGAGCTTCTGGTCGTCATAGGCATAATTGCTCTGCTGGCAGCCATGCTCATGCCTGTCCTGTCGAAATCCCAAGAGCGCGGAAGGCAGGCGAGCTGCATCTCAAACCTCAAGCAGATCGGCCTGGCCCTCATAGTCTACAAGCAGGACAACGTTGACAAGGATGTCGGCTGGCCATCGCTGCTATACAAGCAGTATCTCGGTTCGCACAAGGTTCTGCAGTGCCCTTCCGATGTCAATCCGAAAGACACCCTTCCAAGCACTTGGCTGGCAAGGATAGACGGCCAGCACGACCTCACATACGACAGGATAGGCAACGTCGGGCTTAATGTGAACCCCAACCCCGACATTGTCAGCAACAGCGATTTCTATGACTCCTATTTCTACGAGTTGTCGGATGCCCAATGTCCTTGGAACCTTCCCGGATCCGGTCTGAGCGGGGCCTACACATGGGCTCAGCTCAAGCGAGTTCAGCTCGCGCAGGGCAATGACGGCACCAAAGGTTACGACCCGACCTTGTTCCCGGTGATCAGGTGTTTCTGGCATGTCCAGCACCTAAAGAAATACTCGCCGGCTAATTTTATCCCGAACTCCTCGGTGCCGGTATTCAATGTCGGCTTCGCCGGCAACTTCTTCATGAGCAAGGGTTATTGGGAGGAGGGCGTATGGTCTCCTTGATGAAATGGGGCGCACAAACAAAAATGCTACAGGAAATAAGTATGCTTTCAATGTATAGTGCTGTAAGGCGGCGATTGGGAATCGTGGCACCTGTGCTTCTAGTCCTGGCGCTTTGCGTTTCAGCCTGTCAATTCGGCCCAGACCTGAACGATCCGGAGGCCCGCAGGCTGCACGAGCAACGGCTGCTGCTGCAGAAGGCAGAGCAGCTTTTCAGGAACCAGGACTACGACGGCACCCTCACCTGCCTCGAGCCAATCAGGTATGGCAGCCTCTTCGATGACCGGGTATTCGAGCTTTGGCAAAAGGCGGAGGTGGAGAAGTTCAGGAAGATGAACCAGAGAAGGCAGGACGACACCATATACAGCGCGTTGAAGGATGTTGACGAACGCCTGACATATCCGGACACCTACGGGCAGACCGTCACCATCACAGGCGAGAAAATCGTCCACGAGTCCGCCGATACACCCATGGACGAGGTGCTCAAGAAAAGGGTCTCCATGGATCTGCGCAACGCTGGCCTCGCAGATATAATCATGGCTCTCGGGTCCCAGGCAGGCTTGAACATCATCGCCGACAGTGCGCTGGACCAGTCCGCCGAGCTGACCGTGAAGGTGGACAACGTGCCGCTCTACGAGCTTCTGAGCTACGTGGCCAGAAACCTACAGCTCGACTTCCATCTGGGGGAGAACATGATATGGGTTACCGCCGGCGCCGCCAACGCCGCAGGAGCACCGAAGCTGGAGACCAGGATATTCAAGCTCAAGACCGGCGCGATTCCAAGCAGCTCAGCCGATATCAGACCCGAGCTCGACGACGCACTCGAGGCGTTCCTCGATACCGGGCCCCAGGGCGCGGCATTCAGGCTCTACAGGGACAGGAACCTGCTGGTCGTCAAGAACACCCGGGACAACATGAGGATCATCGAGCAGCTCATCAAGGAGCTGGACGAACCGATACAGCAGGTGCTTATCGAGGCGAGGTACTACACGATTTCCCAGAACGACCTCAAGGAGCTTGGCTTCAATTTGTCCCAGCTTGAGAGGACAAACAACAAGCAGACCGGCATCGGCACCTTCACCAACGACCTTCTTAGAAACTTCCCGACAACGGGCAACGCAACCTTGGCCGGTATAATCGGAAGCATGCAGTACGAGGTGGTGATCCATGCCTTGAACGAGATGAGAAGCGCCCAGGCCATAAGCTCACCAAGGGTGACCGTGCTGAACAACCAGACCGCCATGATACGCAGGGGCGACACTCTGCGCTACTTCGAGGAGTATGAGCTCGAGACTGTGGTTGACGAGGCAGGCGTGGCCAGAAGCCAGCCAGTCCCTGTCGGTGCTGTGCAGGAGATACAGCTAGGCATCAATTTCGAGGTCAAAGCCATGATCGGGCACGACGGCAGAAAAATCATGCTCGAGCTCAAGCCAAATATCGTCGAGTTCGTGGACTGGGAAACATTCATCACTGCGCGTCTGCCAAGGACCCGTGAGAACGAGATGACAACAACTGTTGTCGTGGACAGCGGCCAGACGGTCATCATGGGCGGAATAATCACCGAGACCAAGACGCACAGCGACAACCAGATCCCCATACTCGGTAGAATACCCTTGTTTGGTGCTCTTTTCGGCGAAGACAGCAGGCAAAGGAGCCCTGATCACTTGATTATTTTCGTCACCGCAACAATAATTGACGGCTCCGGGAGATCCGTCGTAGTCGAGGACTGATATTGAAGACGCTTCTCCGCAAAAAAAAAAAAACAGCATTGGGGCTCGACCTCGGAGCCTCAAAGGTAACAGCTGTTGTCCTCAAGCTTGACGAGGACAGGATCTCAGTCGCTGGTTCCGGGATCCTCAATCTCTCCGACCAGGGAGTGCTGAACGACAGCGAGTACTGCCACGCCGTAAGGGTCTGGCTCGAGGAGAACAAATGGCAGGGGCTAGATGCCTTCGCAGCGCTGCCTCAGTACCTCGCCACGGTAAACGTCAAGGATTTCCCTGCCTCAGTCGCCTCACGGCACGTCCTCACATCCATGATAGACTACGAGACCCAGCATCTCTCGGGAATCTCGGAGGAGACCTTCATCAACGACTATCATGTCATGCCGCCACGCTTCGGCCGCGTGAACCCGGTGCTTATCGGGATATGCAAGGAGTCGGTGATCAATGAAAAAGTGGAGATCGCAGAAAACATCGGGATAAATCTCGGCAGCCTCTCGATTGACAGCATCGCCGCCGCCAACGCCTTCTTCTCGCTCAATCCCGATGCAGTCAACGACAACAGACCCAAGCTCCTGCTGGACATCAGCGAGCAGGGATCGGCGATGGGCATCATCGCCGGCGCTCAGATACTCTACGCCGGGAGCCTGATCGGAAACAAGGCAAGCATTGGCCGGGAAGTGCAACGCGCCGGGGAGTTTCTCCCGCCATCGCCCGAGGACGAGAAGGAGCCCCTCAGGCTCGCCAGACGGCCGGTAAGAGATATGCCCTCCAGGCAGACAGACTCCTTCGCGGCAGAGATACTGAATGCAATTGACCACTGGCATGAGCTTGAGACCCCCGAGATGAAATCCTCTCTGGTCTCCAGTGTACTGCTCTGCGGAGAGGGCGCGGCAATCGAAGGGATGCAGGATTACTTAAGCAAAGCATTGAGCTGTCCCGTCTCACCCCTCGGCCCGAGAACCAAGGACCTGGAAAATGTCCGCCCAGAGCTGGCCGTCGCATACGGGATGGCAATCACCGGCTTGGGGAAACAGCAGATCTCCATCTCCATGTGCCCGCAAGTCATACAATGGGCGAACAGAAGAAAGGCCAACTTCGCCTTCCTTGCGGCATCCGCGGCGCTCATGATCTTCGCTCTGGCCGCAATCCTGCTCGGGAAGTACCTTGCCCTTTCCATATCAGACTCCAGGAACCGCGAGGCGATCATCAAGCTCAGCAGGTGCGACAACCTCATCCCGCAGCTTGAGGAAACCCTCGACAGGATTGACCACCACCAGAAAATGATGATCCCTTTCGTCGTAAAGGGCAACAACGCCAACCGACTGGTGTCCGCATTCAAGGAGTTCGCCAAAATCACGCCATCGGATTCCTATTTCTTCATATACATCGCAGACGGTGAAACTTTTAAGGAAGGTGCCACCACCACGTCGGGAAGGACTTCAAGGCCGGGGCTGAAGGCATCCTTCTTCGACTCAGACGCTCCCGCGGTAATCGCAGGCAGACCGGCTGATCTCCAGCCCGTAAACACGATGCGCGAGATCTCCGACATCATCCTCATGGGATATTCCGTGTGCCAGACAAACAACGAGCACTTCGCCATCCTGCGGAAAATCCAAGACACCCTTAACGAGTCCTCCACTTTCGGCAAGGGAGACATACTTCCAGACGAGCAGAGCATTGAAAGGGCAGATATAGTGGAACGATGGGAGAGGCAGGTAGTCAACAACAGGAACGTCCGCGACCAATTGCAGCTCAGACGCAACCGCTTCAGACCTTTCGCCATCAACATGCCCTTCAAAGAGCAAAGCTACAAGATGCAGGAGACACGGAAATGAGAAAATGGTCCTCCAGGCACCGCAGCCTCTTCGCATTCACGGCTTTCGCATTCATATGCTGTGCCGCCTTCTACTTCCTCATGATCAGACCCCTTCAGCTAAAGATCGCCTCAGACATGAGATACATTGACGAGACCCAGAGCAAGCTGAGGTCCAGCGGATGGCCCCTGGACTCTGAAAGGCTACAGAAGCTTCTCGAGCACCAGAAAAACTCCCTGGAGAGACCCTCCGACGCACAGAGTGCCTACAGGGCAATCGGCATCAAGACCAAATCCACCCTGCTTCTCGAAGAATGCACCGACGTCTTCAACCAAAGGATCAAGAAAATATTCGTCAACCCATCGGATTTCGTCACAGAGATCACTCGACTTGACTTCCAGGACGAGTATAACAGCATCAGAAACAAGCTCGAGAGCAAGAGTATATTCTTCTCCGAGGAATCCCTGAACATCGGCAACGACACCGGCTCCAGGCAGATTTACCCCTTGATGCTACAGATATGGCTCCTGGATGAAGTGCTTTCTCTGGCTCTGAAGAACTCGCTCAACATTGAAAGCCATCCGGAAATCAGGGTCAGGACCGACAGCGACCAGATGAGAAACGCGGCCAAGATCAAGATGCTCCCGGTCAGATCATATTCCCTGCATCCCAAGGACGACAAACCATATGTCATGGAGTTCCCTGTCAGGTTGTCAATGAGGGGCACAATCAATCAGTTCTCCGGATTCCTGAGGGACTTGAACTCAGGCGGGAAATTCTTCCCCGTGTCGAGGATACAGGTCAAGGCTGTCCCGGATTTCCGCGAGACCGAGACGGATATCTCTCTCAACAACACCACACTCGAGATCGAGGTCGAGTGCTCAGCATTCTTCAGAAGCTCGGATTCAGTACCCGAGACATTCCAGAAAGAAAAGATCAAAATCATTCCCGCAGGAGCGTGAATACATGGACCTGAGAGACAAACTGGAAACGATCAACAAGGATTGGGAAAAAGCCCTCTTCTGTTTCTTTGTCGCCGTGTTCACTCTGATCATGGCCATTTCCCTGTACAGGACAATCTTTCCCGAAACTCCGCCGCCCCAGATGAGCAGCACAGGCTCCTCGGCTGTGAACCCTTTCGGGGAAAACGCCTTCGCCTTCCTTTATGGAGTGCCCGCACTGGACGACAATGAAAACCCTTTCAACTTCTCAAGGACAATGCCTAGGCCAAAAAAAGACCCGCACCCCCAGACGACCCAGAAGGAAACACAAAAACCACCACCACCACCGCCCGTGAAGCAGGGCCATATCATACAGTTCAACGGATGGATCAACGTCGCCGACGGCGGCAAGATCGCACTCATCAAAGTCTTCGACCTGAATTCCAAAAAACTCATAAAGTCCGACACTCTTGCCGAGGGTGCTCAGATCTCCGAGTTCACAATATCCAAACTGGAGGACACCGCGATTTCAGTCAAAGGGAAAGACGGCAAAGAGACCCAAATACCCATCCACAAACAGGTCGAGATAGTCAAATGATGAAGGCACATGAGAACAAGTTCGAGCTGCTGGAGCTGCTAAAGAAGGACAACATCCTGACCGAGCAGCAGGTGGAGGCAGCGAAAAGACGCATGGAGCGCTCGAAGACCACAGCCGACAAGGCACTGGTCGAACTACAGTACTGCTCGCAGGCCGATATATATCAGGCTCTGAGCAAGCTACACTCACTGCCTTTCATCCAGCTACACGGCCTGAAGATCCCCCAGGATGCGAAGAATGCAGTCCCCACCAAGGCGGCGATGCACTACCATTTCGTCCCTGTCAAGCTCAACAGGGATACACTGGAGGCCGCTTTCTCCACCCCCCCTCTGGCCAGCGACCTCGAGAGGCTAAGGCTGCTCATAGGCAAAAGAATCATCCCGAGCCTGGCCACAGCCAACGAGGTGAACAACTCACTCAAGACAGTATATGGCCTGGGAGCCGAGACCCTCATCAAGATCCAGGCCTCCGGAAGGGCAGACTTCAAGTCCAGGGATGTCCAATACAACACAACCACCAGCGGCGACCTCGAGGATGAGGACGAGAACGCCCCGATAACCAGCCTCGTCAACCAGATCCTGATTGACGCGCTCGAGATGCAGGCCACGGACATCCATATCGAGCCTTACCTCGAAAGCGTGAATTTGCGATACAGGGTTGACGGTATGCTCCAGGAAATCCCTGTCCCCCAGGGCGTCAGGCGCTTCCACGAGGCAATCATCTCCCGTCTGAAGGTCATGGCCGACCTCAACATCGCCGAGAAAAGACTCCCGCACGATGGCAGGATAAGGGTGAACATCGGCAGCGAGGATTTCGACCTGCGAGTGTCAATTATTCCCACAAGGTTCGGCGAAACCATGTGCCTGCGTATCCTGAACAGGAAGGCCATATTCCTGGGCCTCCCCGATCTCGGCCTCGAGGAACACGACTTCAGGATTTTTGAGAAGCTCGTAAACCTGCCCCACGGCATAGTCCTCGTCACAGGCCCTACCGGTAGCGGGAAAACCACAACTCTATACGCCGCCCTCGCCCGCGTGCTCGAGATCAGCCACGAACGCAAAATCATCACCGTCGAAGACCCAGTGGAGTACGAGCTGTATGGAATAAGCCAGATTCAGATCCAATCTCAGATCGGCCTAACCTTCGCCAGCGGACTGAGATCCATCCTCAGGCATGACCCCGACATCATCCTCGTCGGCGAGATCAGGGACTCCGAGACTGCGGAGATAGGCATCAGGGCTTCCCTGACAGGCCATCTGGTGTTCAGCACCCTGCATACAAACGACTCCGTATCTTCCGTCAACCGCCTGATAGACATGGGCGTGGAGCCCTACCTCGCGGCATCCTCGCTCGTCGCCTGCCTCGCTCAGCGGCTGGTCAGGAAAATCTGCAAGTACTGCAAAATGGAGGATCCAAATATCTCCCCACATCTCCGCGCGGAGATCGCGGACGTGCTAGGCATCTCCACGAGCGAAGTCAAGGCTTGGAAGGGGAAGGGATGCCCCGAATGCAACCATACCGGGTACACCGGAAGGGTGGCAATATACGAGATATTCCTCGTGGACGAGAAGATACAGGACATGATCTCGGCCCACGAGAGCACAAGCAACCTTCGACGCACAGCACGCGAGAACGGCATGAAGACCCTCCGAGAGGACGGATGGCTGAAGCTCTCAAAGGGCTTGACCACCATTGACGAGGTCAGCCGCTTCAGCT
>CAZANS010000008.1:0-20427 GCA_964486565.1 uncultured Victivallales bacterium | reverse complement strand
ACCACTCGATCTTCCTCTGACCTAGATTCCGATTATCAAACTTAAAGACTTACTATTGTACTTCAGGAACTGACATTATCAATGCCGCGATAGAAAAAAATCCCGATTTTTTCACGACGAACGGGGCCGAGTGTTGCTTTTTGGCTGATTTCCGCGTCTGGCCGCATCTTCTTACTCTTCTCTGATATTTGCTCCCAATGCGATGAAATCCTGCACGAACGAAGGATATGTCACGGCGGCGGCCTCGGCGCCTGTAATCACGGTCTCGCCTTTGGCGGCCATCCCGGCGATGGTCAGTGCCATGACAATGCGATGGTCTCCGTGGCCGTCCACGGTGCATCCCTCAAGCTCGCCTCCCCTGATCATCATGCCGTCTGGCAGCTCCTTGATGTCGGCGCCCATCTTGCGAAGTTCGCAGGTCATGCACTTTATCCTGTCGGTCTCCTTTATCCTTGCCTGAGGGCAGTTCATCAGGCGTGTGGTGCCGTTGGCGAGGGATGCCGCCACAGCCATGACCGGCAAGGCGTCGGGTGTCGAATTAAGGTCGAAGTCCTGCCCGACAAGGGTGTCGCCCATTGATACCGTGGTGTGCCCCTCGCCCCTCTCCACGGAAGCCCCCATAAGCTCGATATATCCGAACACGGCCTTGTCTCCCTGCATGTCTGAGAAATCCAAGTTTTCTATCACGACCTTGCCCTGCGTGACTGCCGCGGCCACGAGAGGGAATGAAGCGGTGGAGAAATCCGCGGGGATGACCTCGTCGAATGCGCTGTATGACTGCTTGCCCTTTATGTGGAAGCAGGACAGATCGTCGGGATACTCGAGCTGTATGCCCTGTTTGAGGAGCCATCCCAGGGTCATCTCGACATATGGTTTCTCGTTGAGCGACAGGATTTTCACAAAGGAGTCCTTCGGGGCCAGCGGCATGGCGATGAGCAGAGATGAGAGGAACTGCGAGGACTTGCATTCGAGAGACGTGTTTCCGCCGACAGCGGGACGCAGGATTTTAATCGGGCAGAAGCCGTCGCCGTGCGACTCGATCTCGGCGCCGAGGCTGGTCAAGGCGTCAACCAGCGGCTTCATCGGCCGAGTGCGCAGGGAGCTGTCGCCGTCGAAGCACGCGGGGCAGCCGGCGACCGCCGCCAGGCCGGCGAAAATCCGCAACGAGGTGCCGGAGTTGCGCAAGTCTATCGTGCCGACCGGCGGGGTGAACTTTCCGGACACCCCCTTTACGGTCCATGAGTCGCTCGATATTTGCACGTCGGCGCCCATGCTTCTGGCCGCATCCGCGCAGGCTATGGTGTCCTCCGAGGCCAGGGGCGCACGGATGACCGACACGCCATCTGCAGCCGAGGCGATGGCGACGGCACGTATTGTATGCGATTTCGACCCCGGCACAAGAATCCTGCCTTCCAATTTTGATCTGCGAACCCTGATGTTCATAGTTTTCACCTCATTTCAAAGTTCTGAATTTTGCCGGGCCGGTTTCGTAAATGTTGTTTCCTTCGCAGTCTATCGCCACCACCGCTGGGAATCTGCGGACGACAAGCCTTCTCACGGCCTCCGGGCCGAGTTCTGGCCAGGCTATGACCTCGGAGTCGACGACTGACTCGGCGAGGAGCGCCCCGAGCCCTCCGGCGGCGGCGAGATATACGCAGCCGCATTCCTTCATTGCCTCTACGACTTCCGCCGAACGGTTGCCCTTGCCGATCATCGCCCTGATCCTGGCCCTGCGCATGACCGTGGGCGAGTAGGCATCCATTCTACCGCTGGTCGTAGGCCCGATGCTGCCGACAGGTGCCCCGGGCTTTGCCGGGGCAGGGCCTGCGAAATATATCGCTGCACCTTCCGAATCAAAAACCGGAGTGGCGCCGCTGTCCAGAGACTCGCACCACCTGCGGTGCGCGGCATCACGGGCAGTGTATATCACCCCGTCTATCAAAACACGTTCACCAGCCTTCAGGCTTCTCGATGTCACCTCGTCCAGCGGTGTTGTTATCCTGCGCGGCTCAATCATAGCTCTATCCTATATTATAGTCTCGGCGTGTCTAGCGGCATGGCAGTTCAGATTTACAGCGACCGGCAATGAGGCGATATGGCAGGGGAAATACTCGACATGGACGGCCAGCGCGGTGACAGACCCGCCGAGCCCCTGCGGGCCCACACCGGACGAGTTTATCCTGTTTAGCATCTCGGCCTCCAATCGGGCATAGTCGGGATTCGCGCAGGGGTGCCCCAGCGGCCTGAGCAATGATTTTTTCGCGAGTATCGCGGCCTTCTCGAATGTGCCTCCTATCCCGACACCCACGACCAGCGGCGGGCAAGGGTTACCGCCGGCCTCGACGACAGTCCTGACCACAAACTCGACTATCCCCTCCCTCCCGTCCGAAGGCTTCAGCATCGCCAAGGCACTCATGTTCTCCGCCCCCCCACCCTTCGGTGCAACAACAATCCGTATCCTGTCACCGGGAACAATATCAAGATGTATCACAGGAGGAGTGTTGTCGCCAGTGTTCAGACGCCCGAACACCGGGTCGTCAACTATAGACTTGCGCAAATAACCCTGTTTATACCCCAAGGCAGTGCCCTCACTTATGGCACGGGCCAGGTTGCCACCTTCTACTCTCACATCCTCACCCATCTCGACAAAAAAAACGGCAAAACCAGTGTCCTGGCATATCGGACACTCCTTTTCGGACGCGATCTGCGAATTCCGCACACAATCCTTCAGAAGCGACGCGCCAAGCTCGGAGACCTCTGTCTCGACAGACTTCTCCAACGCCGAAAGAACATCCTCCGGAAGAAAACATGCCGCCTTGACACAGATTCCAGCAACACGCTCGACTATTTCACCGTAACCGACCTCGCGCATCGTCAAATCCTCGAAAAAATCTTTTACCCAATCAAGCAGACGGCCAATGTACATTCAATCGCCAACTTTTCAATCCCGTTACACACGGAAAAAACAGAAAACACACGCCCTTCAAATACAGTAGTTTGCGATCTTCGAGCGCAAAAAACAAAAAAGCTGCTGTTTGCGTCCGGAGGCCGCAAGCTACCTGCAAAGGCTTTGCGGCGACAAATTTTCAAGTTCCGCTTGATTTTGACTTGAAAGCTTGTATCTTCAGGCCTTTTACCCGGTCTCCGGGGCATGATTGAAAGGCATGTTGTCATTATGCATCAGAACGGCGATAACATCATAGGCAAGCAAAGGAGCTTCATTGTTCCTACGTATTCTCCTGAGCTTCTGTTTGTCAGGGGGGTGGGTTCGTGGCTATGGGACATCAATGGGGACAGGTATCTTGACTTTGCCACGGGGATAGCGGTGTGCTCGTTGGGGCACTGCCATCCGGCTGTCACCGATGCCATATCGAGGCAGGCCTCGACTCTCGTACATGTGTCCAATCTTTACATGAACAATGTCCAGCCGGTGTTGGCCGAGAAGATCATATCGCGCAGTTTCCCCGGGATGGTGTTTTTCGCGAACAGCGGCGCGGAGGCCAATGAGGGTCTGTTCAAGTTCGCCAGGAAGCATGGATCCGTCAATGGCAGGACGTCTATAGTTGCGATGGAGGAGTCCTTCCACGGGCGGACGTTGGCGGCGCTGGCGGCGACCGGCAGGAGCAAGTACCGCAAGGGCTTCGCCCCGGACATGCCCGGGTTCAGGCATGTGCCCTTCAACGACATCGCGGCGCTGCGCGCAAGCGTCCTCGAGGACACCTGCGCAGTGCTGATTGAGCCTGTGCAGGGAGAGGGAGGAGTTCTCCCGGCAGACCCGGAGTTCCTGAAGGGGGCAAGGGCTTTGTGCGAAGACAAGGGGATACTGCTGCTTTTCGACGAGGTTCAGTGTGGCATGGGGAGGACAGGGAGCCTTTTCGCCTTCCAGCACTACGGGGTCGAGCCCGACGGGTTCTCTCTGGCTAAGGCCTTGGGCAACGGCTTCCCTGTCGGAGCCTTCATCATCAAGGAGAAATACCGCGACGTTTTCTCCGTGGGCAGCCACGCGAGCACATTCGGGGGCACCCCCTTGGCCTGTGCGGCGGCCTGCGCGGTACTCGACACTATAGAGAAAGAAAACCTTCTCCCCCGTTGCCGGGAGGCGAGCAGGAAAATCTTTTGCGGACTCGAAAAGCTCAAGGCGAAGTTCAGATGCATAAAGGAAGTCAGGGGGCTGGGATTGATGATAGGTGTGGTCATGGAGGACAAGGCCGACGGCCTGAAAAAAATCGCACAGGACAAAGGGCTGCTCGTGCTGACAGCCGGCGAGAACGTCCTCAGGCTGCTCCCCCCTCTCAACGTGAAGGACGAGGAAATCGCGGCGGCGCTTGAAATCCTCGGGCAGTCCCTCAACGAATATTCCAAAACAGAATCTTGAAAGGCAACTGTATATGCATAAGGATCTCCTGAGCGTTGAAGATGTTTCTAGCGAAGACCTCCAAGTGATGCTGAAGCTCGCGGCCAGGATGAAGCGCGACAGGCTGGACTGGCACGACCGCCCGCTGGAAGGCAAGACCATCGGGATGATCTTCTCCAAGTCATCCACACGCACCAGGGTTTCCTTCGAGGTCGGAATCCATGAGCTCGGCGGAAACGCCCTGTTCCTCGACAAAAACGACCTCCAGCTCGGGCGCGGCGAGACCATCCAGGACACCGCCAAGGTCCTCAGCAGATACATGCACGGTGCCATCATGCGGACTCATTCGCACTCCGACGTGCTGGAGTTTGCGAAATTCGCACACTTCCCCGTGGTAAACGCTCTGACCGACAAGTTCCACCCGTGCCAGATACTCGCCGACCTGTTTACAATCAACGAGTTCAGCGGCAGGTTGTCAGGGGTGAAGGTCGCCTACCTGGGCGACTGCGCCAGCAACATGGGCAACTCATTGATACTTGCTGCAAGGCTTGCCGATCTGCATCTCGCCATGGCCTCCCCCGAGGAGTACCGTCCCGACAATGATATCATCGAGCATGGCATAGTCGAGTCGGGAAGCGTGAGCTGGTCGCCGGATCCGCAAGAGGCCGCGCAAGACGCGGACTACCTATATACCGATGTCTGGGTAAGCATGGGTCACGAGGGCGAGAAGGAGCAAAGGCTGAAGCTGCTCGCGCCCTATCAGCTAAACGATGAGCTTGTCTCCTGCGCCGCGCCGGGGGCGATGATAATGCATTGTCTTCCCGCACACAGAGGAGAGGAGATAACGGATACTGTCATGGACTGCGACAACTCGATAGTTCTGGACCAAGCCGAGAATCGTCTGCACGTGCAGAAGGCGATCATGACGATGCTGCACACTGACGACTGGGACAGGCTTCTAGCCAAGGAGTAGATTCTAATGGAGAAGAAAACAATATACCTCAGCGGGCCGATTATGGACGAGCAGCTTGGTTATGCCAGGGAGTGGCGCGAGAGCGCCAAGGCCTTGCTGAGAGGGAAGTTCCTTATGCTGGACCCGATGAGGCGCAAGTTTGTTGACCGTCAGGTGGACAGCGCCAACGAGATCGTGGAGTTCGACCTTCAGGACGTGCGCGACGCCGACATCGTGCTCGTGAACTACAACAAGCCCAGCATCGGGACCAGCATGGAGGTCTTCTACGCCGCGAACAACCTTGGCAAGTTCGTTGTTGCCTTCTCTCCATTCGAATTTCATGAATGCAGCCCCTGGATGGTTAAATACTGCACAAAAATACTTTATTCGCTTGAAAAAGCATGCGAGTACATTATTATACACTTCGCTCAATGCGGTGAAGATGAATAGGAGCTGGGAGCGGGCACATGCCAGATAAGGTTTTGGTGAAGATAAAGATGATGGAAGGCTGCGGCGACCTTCTTCCGTCGAGGGCGCATCATGACGACGCGGCTTTCGATCTTCGTGCGCGAGTCGAGATGGAGCTTGGCCTTGCCGAGCCGGTGCTGGTGCCGACAGGAGTCTTCATGGAGCTGCCTGCAGGTTACGAGGCGCAGGTCAGGCCGCGCAGCGGGTTGGCGCTGAAGCATGCCCTGACCGTCCTGAACTCCCCGGGGACGATTGATGCCGGTTACAGGGGGGAAGTTCGCGTGATAATGCTCAATGCTGGGAAAGAGCCCTTCCGTGTGTCGCGCGGCGACCGCATCGCGCAGATGGTTGTGAACAGGCTCCCTGATGTCGAGTTGCAGCAGGTATCTGAGCTGTCCGTCTCGGCGCGTGGCGAGGGAGGTTTCGGGAGCACAGGGAAAGCGTAGGCCTGCAAGCTGCACGCAAATGAATCATAAAGGTCAGGAATAAAGAATGTCGAAAATGGTTATAACCGGCTCGGAAGACTTTGAGAAGATGGCAGGTAAAGAGCTTGGCGTGTCTTCGTGGATGACGATATCGCAGGACAAGATCAACAAGTTTGCGGAGGCCACCGAGGACTACCAGTGGATACACACCGATGTTGAGAAAGCCAAAAAGGATAGCCCGTTCAAGCAGACCATTGCACACGGCTACCTCTCGCTCTCTCTCATTCCTGCGCTGATACCTCAAATCATCGAGACTCCAAACATCAAGCTCGCCGTGAACTACGCAATCGAGAACCTCAGGTTCAGCGAGCCCGTGCCGGCAGGAAGCGAGGTAAGACTCAAACTCGCGATCAATGAGGTGAAGAACCTCAGGGGAATAATAAGGGTTAAATTCGACGTGTGCCTGGAGTTAAAGGACTGCCCAAAGCCAGTGTACAAGGGAACAACAGTATATCTGTACCATTTCTAAAAATTGACACCTAAGGGACTGCAGTGAAATGACTTGGCGTTCGATAGTATTTGGTTTTGCTGGTGCGGTGATTCTCTGTAGCGTCACCTACTTCAACGACTGGGTGCTTCATCAGACGCACTTTATCGGCAACCTTCTGCCGTTGTCAATATTCGGGTCTTTGATAATCTTCCTGCTTGTATTCAACCCGCTACTCTCCTTGCTCGGTTCCAAAGCTCCGCTCTCCGGCAGGGAGCTGGCAATGATAGTAGCGATCGCGCTTTCCGTCTCGGTCATACCTGGATCAGGCCTGATGCGCACGATGACCACCATGCTGATGCTGCCCCACCACTTCGAGCAGGTCCTGGTCGGATGGCAGAGGCAGGAGATACTCCAGAGCATTGATGAGAATATGCTCGCATCTCCCGGGGATGACCGCCAGGCCCTCAACAATTTCATTCAGGGAATGGGAAAGCCCAACCAGTCCATATCCTTCGCGGACATCCCCTGGAGCGCATGGACTGGCACGTTATGGTTCTGGGTGCCGCTTATACTCATTGTATATATAGGGGTTCTCGGATTGGCTCTTGCGGTGCACCGGCAATGGTCCAAGCACGAGCAGCTTCCCTACCCCTTGATGAAATTCGCATCGGCGATGCTTCCCGAAAATCGCTCTAGGACGATGGGCGAGGTCTTCCACAACCGTATATTCTGGATGGGATGCGGCCTCGTGCTGGTAATACATTTCAACAACTATTCGGCAGTATGGTTTTCCTCGATGGTCAGGATACCCACTGCCTTCGACTTCACCTCGGTAGCTTTTGCACTCGGTTCTGATTGGATCTGGGGGCCGTATTACTTCCGGATGTTCTTCTCTGTTATAGCGATATCCTATTTCCTGGCTTCTGACGTGGGTCTCTCGCTCGGGCTCGCGCCGATGCTCTATCCCTTCGTCACGACATTCTTCTCCAAGCAGGGGATATCTCTCAGTGGCGGCGGGCACCAGGCACCCGAACGATTCGTTGTCGCCGGAGCCTTCCTGGGCGTGTTCAGCTCGATCATCTACACTGGGCGCCACTATTACTGGAACACCGTAAAAAAAGTCTTCGGCGCAAAGGGCAGCGAAGAGGTGACACAAGACTCTGTGTGGGGGATGAGGGTTTATTTCCTTTCAATGCTGGGCTTCGTATTCTGGCTGTCTCGTATAGGGCTTGACTGGCAGATGGGCGTGCTGCTGGCCCTGCTTTTCACAATATTCTATCTTGTCATGGCCAGGGTGGTCTCCGAGACTGGGTTGCTCTTCTTCCAGCCACACTGGATGCCTGCGGCGTTGCTTGTGGGGCTTCTTGGGGCGCGCTCCATGGGAACCGAGACCACAATGATTGTCTTCATGATTTCTGTGTTCTTCCTAGTTGACCCGCGCGAGGCCTTCATGCCCTTCGCGTCAAACGCATTGAAGTTAATTGACCAGCATCGTGTCAAGCTAAGTTCCGGGACAACATGGCTTGGCGCTGCGATATGCTTGGGGCTGTTTGTCGGCATCGTGATGACGCTTTATTTCCAGTACGACAAAGGAGCCATGCGTGACGGATTTGGCGCCGATGCCGTGCCAAAGTTTGCATTTGAAGAGACGATCAAGGTGAAGCAGCGTCTTCAGGCGCAGGGGATCGCCGACGAGGCCGCGAGCCTCTCAGGCTGGCAGCGAATAGCTCTCATCTCCCCAGACAAGGCTTCAATGATCAGTTTCGTTGTCGGGCTTGTTCTTGTGTTGATCTTCACCTCAGGGAGGCTCAGCTTTCCCAAATGGCCTCTGCATCCGGTTTTCTTTCTGGTGTTTTGCAGCTATTCGGGCTGGATGTTTGCATTCTCCTTTCTTTTCGGCTGGGCGATAAAGAGGCTTGTCACTAAATACGGCGGTGAGAAGGCCTACCACTGGTTCAAGCCCTTTATGTTCGGGATGATAGCCGGGGACATGCTTGGGGGGTTCATTCCGATAGTCGTGGGATGGATATATTATTGGGTCACAGGCGACCTTCCGAAATCCTTCCACATACTTCCTACATAAGGGTTTTCAGGGAATGGTGAGACGCGGCAGGCAGGACAGTGGAGATGGAGAAGGCAAATGTGCATGCGGCATTGGTTTAAAGGAGTGGATATGGAGAGGAATAAGGATGGTCGTACCGGGAGATTGGGAGCTGCTCCTTTTCTCGCGGAATCTGGAGGATGGCTCATGTACTTTCGCGGACAGGTACGCCTATCGCATGCAGGTGGCATGGAGCAAGATGGATATTGAACCCGACGTGGCAATGACAATGGACAGCTACATAAAGAAATTGCGGCATGAATCGGAAGGAGGTTCCGAGGTGAATCGTTGTGACATGAAAGGCTGGGCCGGCAGCTCCCTGAAGGGAAAGGGGCAGCCTGTCCAGTGCCGTTTCGTCAGGTTCTTCAAAGACCCCTCGTTGCTCATCGAGGTCATATTCCCGGCGGCAAAGGGTGAGCCGCCGCCGATAAAAAACATCCTCTCGAAGCTCGCAACATCAACAGACCTCTCTCGATGGCGGGCCTTCGGGATGGAGCTCAGGACACCAGACGGGATGAGACTCGAAAGCTGCGATGTCAAGCCCGCGGCAACAAGGTTCGAATTCATTTCCGAAAGCAAGGCAACTGCATGCAACAAGGCAAGCTTCGGCAGGCTTGGAATGCTCAGGCACTGGCTTCTGGGCTCGATATCCGACTATTTACACCTGAAATTGCCCAAAAGCGCCATGGTGGATGAAGAAGGGGGAATTGACTTGAAGGGGCACTCTGGTGCCTGGGTCAAAGGCAGGATCGCCCGCAGGCCGCTGCACAGGATTGTCAAAGGGCTTGACAGCTTTGTATCGTCGGCGTGGATCTGCCCGGCTAGCGGCAGGTTATATACCCGATACCATGAGTACAAGCCGGCATGGCAAGGTGGCGGGGCTCCGTTGCCCGGCTACGATCTGGCATGTTGCACGGAGGTTAGAATTGAAGGGATCTGAGAACATGACTTTTGACCTGACGAGAGCTCCGGATTGGAGTGACTTTCTCGAGCTTGTCCCGATGCCGAACAAGGCTGCCGACGTCGAGACAAAAGACGGGGTCGTTTCTGTCGAGGTGGCAATCAAACGCCCATGGTTCCTGCTGCCTCCTCTGAGCTGGATACTTCCCGTCTCCCCCAAAAGGGTCGTGATACTCGACTCCCTGGGATCGCAAATATGGAAGCAGTGCGACGGGAGCAGGAAAATCGAGGCGATAGTTGACGGATTCGCGAGATCTGAAAATTTGACCTTCCATGAGTCCCGGGTACTCATGACACAGCAGATCCGCGAGATGGTGCGCAGGGGCTGCGTCGTGCTGCTGGGAGGCATGACGTGATGAAAGAGCATACTTGCAGGATTTCAAATGCCTAAGACGATAAACATAATGAACCAGCCCAGGCTGGGCTTGAAAAAAACCTTCAATCTGACGGTGAACGGTATCCGATACAGGGTGTTCCGGTCCGCCGTGACTGTTGTCGTCATCACCGTCGCCATCGCATTCATGATGAATATAGTTGCCGAGAACCTTATAAAGGAGGCTATGGTTGACCACGCGAAGGAAAGATTGGAGAAAATCAGGATCGAGGCTTTATGGACATCGCGCCTGATGACCCCTGAATCATCGAGGGCGACCCTGTCTAAGTGGGCGTTGGCCTCGGAAGAGTCCTCTGTGGTCTCCGAAAGCACACGGTTTGGGGCACTGGACGACAAAGAGAAGGCATTTCTCAAGGAGAAGGCTCCATTGGCCGAGAGCTTAATGGCTTTTGTCGAGAATTTGGACTATGGCAGACAGCGTCTATTGGTCGGCAGCAGCACTGACCTGGAGATCATAGGGCATATCTCCGATCCGGTGAATCTCGAGAAATTCAACACGAACTTTGAAAACATGAGGGGGCTCAGGCTGCCCATCTCTAAAGAGGAGCTTAAAATTCTGCTTGCCGGGTGGCCAGTTGTCTCTCGGCTTATACACAGGATAAGGGACGGACAAGCCAAGGCCATCCAGTTGGTACGGGTGCAGCTCAAGGGGAGAAAACTTTCCGACGCACTTAGAGATGCCGACGGAGCTTTCGGCGAAGCCATACGCGAAGCCGGGTTCGAGTTGTCCCCCGACACGGCATCGGAACTGGCCCGGAACGCACGCGCCAGCGCCATATCCGAGCTTGTTGAGCAGGGACTGGACACTCAGGGCTTCAGGAGGGCAGTGTCTGTCAGGCGCGACCTGCTGCCCCAGGAGATCACAACTGGAGACATTTGGATAATCTGCCAGTCCGATGCCGGCGCGGCATGGGTGATCGAGAAGCTCGACCAAACCGAGTCGTTTGCGGGTCAGGCCGGGCCGGAGGCAGCCGCCATCCTCCGCTTCATATCGAACCGGAACACCGAGGAGAGACAACTATCAATTGTCGAGAGGATGGAGATGGAGGTCGGCGAAAGGATGTGGTGGCTTATCCTGCTCTCGATGATCGTGTGCGTGGTCGGCATATCCAACGCCATGCTCATGTCGGTTACCGAGAGATACCGGGAGATCGCAACCTTCAAATGCCTCGGCGCGCTCGACGGCTCGATAATGCTCATTTTCGTCATAGAGGCTTCTCTGCTCGGACTTATAGGGGGGATAATCGGATCTGTTGCAGGCTCGGCTCTGGGGCTTGGGGGAATGCTCCTCCGCTTCGGCGCCCTTGCATTCACCAATTTCCCCGTCAACCAATTGCTGCTGGGTCTGCTTTTCTCCGTGTGCGCGGGGGTGTTTCTCGCCGCAACGGCGGCGATTTTCCCGTCCTACAAAGCAGCCAGGCTCGCACCTATGGAGGCAATGAGAATTGAATAGCGACAAACATAGGCAGCCAACTCCGCCAAGAGATCCATCCAACGATCAGAAGGGAAAGAGCCTCCGTGTGATCATACGCACGGTCAGGCTGGAGAAGAAATACGTCATAAACGACATCGTCACTGTCGCGCTCAAGGGCATAGACATGGAGATATTCACAGGCGAGTTCATCTCCGTCATGGGGCCCTCGGGCTCCGGAAAGAGCACATTCTTCAACATGGTCGGAGGCCTTGACCAGCCCAGCAGCGGGAGGGTGTTCATTGACGAGGTTGACGTGGCGCAGCTTACCGCCGTGGAGCTTGCATTCCTCAGATGCAGGAAGATCGGATATATCTTCCAGAGCTACAACCTTGTACAGTACATGACCGCTCTGGAGAACGTGACAATACCGATGACGTTCGCGGGTCTGCACGCCGACGAGGCGCGTGACAAGGGCATGAGGATCCTGGATATCGTCGGCCTGAAGGAGCGTTGGTTCCACAGGCCAATCGAGATGTCCGGCGGCCAGCAGCAACGGGTCGCCATTGCACGTGCGATGGCCAACGACCCCAGCGTCCTGCTCTGTGACGAGCCGACAGCCAACCTCGACCTCAACACCGGCAGGGAGATTCTCGAGATACTCCAACGGCTCAACAAGGAGAAGCACGTGACAGTCATATGCGCGACCCACGACCACAGGATGCTGAACATCTGCGACCGCCTGATGTGGATCAGGGACGGGGAAGTCGAAAGGATCGCCAGGCGCGACGAGGTCCGCATACAAGTAGGATCTATCGGAGGAGAAGAATGATATCGCCAACATTAAATCTCATAATCCGGAAATGCTTGCGGATCAACATCCTCGCCGTGTGCCTAGCCATGTACGCCCACGCGGCAGCCGATGATAAAAGCTCCAACTTCGACAAGGATCTCGAGAAGTTCTGCGAATTCCGCAACCGCCTTGCAGGGTCAAAGAACGCAGAGGCGGCATCGCTGCACGTGTTCGATCGACTCAAGCAGATCGGCGCGGACGAGGTCGTCCTCCAGAAGTTCCCCTCTGTCCAGACCAACCCTGGAAAGGCTGAGCTGAAGCTCGAAGGATCCGCCAAAAAACTTACGCTTTATCCTCTCCGACCGAACGGGATCATAACTTCCACAACGACCCCGGAAGGGATCTCAGGCCATATAATCAAAGCCGGCAAAGGAACTCTTCACGAATATCAGGACAGAAAAGTCAAGGACTCGATAGTGGTCCTGGACTACAACTCGGGCGCGAACTGGCTTACTGCCTTCAGAATGGGTGCTTCGGCAGTGGTCTTCACCCGAGGATCCAACTGCGAGTCGGGGCAGAGCCTCTATTCATACGCTACCGTCAATCTTCCAAGATTCTTTTTCGAAGGCGATCCGCAGGAGATTGTTGACGGGGCACAGGCAACTGTATTCTCCGAACATTCCTGGTCCCCGAGTATCGGCAACAACGTCATTGCCTTGATTCGTGGAACTGATCCGGTTTTCGACATGAACGCGGAGGAGGCGATAGTCATCGCCACGCATCTGGACAGCTTCGGCGAAGTCCCAGACATTTCCCCCGGTGCAAGGGGGGCGGCTAACATGGCCGGACTTCTTGAGGCCGCAGAGATCCTGCTCAAAAACAGACCAAGAAGACACATTATCCTTGCATTCATCGACAATCAGGCACGTGGGCACGAGGGCGTAAGGATGCTCTACCGGGCACTCGACACAAAAGAAAAAAACGTCATCGGACTGCCACATCGCAGGGCAAGCATAGAGAGCGAGACAAATTTCCTCAGCGACCTGAAGAAAATTATTCTCTCAAACAACCCCATGGAGAATGCTGGTAACCTCTCAACTCCATTGTTCGACCTCCTGAGGCTCGTCGCCGACGAAGATATCGAAATATCACGTGCCGCGATGGGGGAACTCAGACTCGAGATGCAGAGACTGCAACGATCTGCGAAACTCGCAGAGGACAAGGTTTCCCAGAAGGGAATGGAAGACAGGATAGGGGAGATAGAGGCAAGGCTCGATGAGATGCGCCCTCCCCACATTGCGCTCAACGACTTCCGAAGGCTGCTCACGTCGAGGAAGATGCCACCGCTGTCGGAAAACATCTACTACGCCAAGACGGTGGAGACTGTCAGAAAGGATCTAGACATCAGACTGGCTGAACTCGCGATCGAGACGCAGGCACTGGAATGCGACGAGATTCTCTTCAAGACATTCTCCGAGATGCAGATCGTCCTGCATGTCTCCACGATGTTCGGCGACGAGACCCCGAGGTGGGGTCCCTTTTTCGGACGCGACTCGCTTATGGGCTCGCACCGCGACACACCCGGCTTCTACTCGAGGATACTACAGACCTTCAATGACATCGGCTCGGGCCTGGGAGATATAACCGCCGGTCTTGAGTCAGGGATCACGCAGCCCGGTAGGCAACTTTACGGGGGCAGGTTCCTGATACATAGCGGCGAGGTAGCCGGAAGATACGGGATTTTCAACATGGCATTCGGAACAGTCGGCGACGGCTTCCCCAGAGAAGGCACTCCTGACGACACCATCGAGAACCTCGACCCGAAGCGGATAAGAACTCAGATGAAGGAGTTTTCAAATCTTATGGCGGCCGCCGCCTCCAGCAGGGAGTTCTCGGCTAAATCGCCCATCATGCCAGATTTAAGATACAACCATCCTGTGTTCAAGAATTCGAGAAGGGACTCCGGGGCGCTCGTGATGCGTAGGACAAAAGGAAGCTCGACTGCAAACAGGAATGCCGCCGGGGCAGTAATACAGCTCATTCCCAGAAGGCCCACCTATGCCGACCCATTTGCCCAATCAAACCTGATCTACACTCCCAACAAACATATAGCCTTTGATAATTTCATGATCTTAAGGGCCGCCTGCAACGGCACGATAAGCTACGGCCCGGTATCATTATTGGATAGTGAATACGGATTCGGCGTTATCCCGGACGGGCGCGGCGAGACTGTCTACGTATCCGATTTAGACTCCTCCGGGAACGTCAGGCACAGGCTAAACCTATTTCAGGCCGTCTCGGGCGCTATAGTAACCACCCCACAGATGAAGCCGGGCTCGGCGATAGTCCTCGAGGGACGTACAAACAGCGAGCTTATCAGAAACCGATCCTACTTCACATCCGCGGATGGCGTGGTGTTCTGGTATTGCGAGGACAATATCGCAAGCATCAAGGTCTTCGGGGTGAACTCAGCAGTTGCTCTCAAAATAGGCGATCAAGACAAGGACACAGAAAATGAAACCGCCGGTTACGGAACAGGCATGAGCCTCAAGGGCATCTGGCGCTTCCCATCCACCGCGAAGATGTCGGCCAACGACCTCTTCCGTCTCAACGAGGACCGTCTCTCGGTAATGAGGGGAACCGGGACATCAAGCAGCTCCCTTGAAGAGATCAACGCCCGCTCGGAAGACCTTCTCATTGAAGCAGGATCAGCCACCACCGCCGCCGACCGGGAGTCACTGCTGCTGTCTTCATACCTCTCCAGCGTGCCGGTGTATAAGAACTCCAGGTCAATGCTCGACGACCTCGTCAAGTCCGTCCTTGTCCTTCTTGCGCTCTCCGTGCCGTTCGCCTTCGCCATCGAAAGGCTACTGATCGGATCAACAAACGTATACAGGCAGATATCATGGTTCGTCGCGTTCTTCTGCATAACATTCCTGATCCTATTCTTCACACACCCTGCCTTCGCCGTGGCCAACACACCTATAATCATATTCCTCGGTTTCGCGATCATAGTGCTCTCCGTAATGGTGATATTCATCATCATGCGGAAGTTCGAGATCGAGCTGAAACAGCTCCAGGGCCTGGCCTCGACTGTCCACACGGCCAACGTATCAAGATTCAGCACAGTGATGGCCGCTATGAGCATGGGCATCTCAACAATGCGGCGAAGGCCAGTCAGGACGGCTCTCACCGCCATAACAATAATACTGCTGACATTCACCATACTCTGCTTCGCCTCCTTCGGAGGCAAGCTGGGCATAAACACACGCTTCCACTCGTCCTTACCTGCATACCACGGTGCCTTCATACACCACATAAACTGGGACGAGATCAATCCCTCCATCCTCGACGTTATCGAGGGGCGCTGGGGCAATGAGGTCGTCATTGCCCCCCGTTTCTGGGTCACCCCCCCTGCCGACAGCGTCATCAGGCCGACCCTTGTCAGGGCAGACGGAATGCACCCCGCAAACATAGCAGGCATTCTCGGGATCTCAGAAAAAGAAATCTCTCAGCGCGAGGACCTGGCATCAATATTCAAGCTCCCGGAATCCCAGGCATTCTCGTCCCTCGTGTGGATGAACCGTTCTCTCGCGGAGTCCATGCACGTCGTGGTGGGTGACGAAGTTCTCCTCAACGGCAGAAAAATGATCGTCGCGCCTTTCTTCAACCCGACCGATATGGCCTCTGCAATTGATATGGACGGATCAAGCATACTGCCGGTGGACTTCGATGCGATGAAAGGAATGAACACCGGCAAGGACGAGGAGGAGAGCCTGATGATGGCAGGGGAGTCTTGGGAAATCCTGCCGGTGGACAGCGTAGTCGCCGTGTCAGCCGAGGCAGCACAGGCCATGCAGGCAAACCTCAGGGCAATAACTTTATACACAAAAAACACAGAACAGGCCACCAAGCTCGCGGAAGATGTCACAAGAATGCTCCAGACACCGGTCGCAGGCACACGCGACCGCGGGGTGTACTGGCATTTCTTCGGCACGGTTCTGGCGGCCAGCGGGGCAAGGGATCTGCTTATGCCGATCATGCTGGGTGGTTTGGTAGTCTTCGGCACCATGCTCGGCTCGGTCGCCGACCGCGAAAAGGAGATATATACCTTCAGCGCAGTCGGGCTCGCGCCCTCACATGTCGCAAGCCTATTCTTCGCCGAGGCGCTCGTATTCTCGATAGTCGGCGGCATGGGAGGCTACCTGACGGCACAGGGCTTGCTGGAAGTCATGAAGGTGCTCGCAGCATTCGACCTGGCTGTCGTCCCCGAAATCAACTATTCCTCGACAAACTCGATCGTCACAATCCTCATCGTCATGACAACAGTCATGCTGTCGGCCATATATCCGGCAATAAAGGCATCACGCAGCGCCAACCCAGGGATACTCCGTTCGTGGAAAATACCAAAGCCCGAAGGCGACGAGTTCCATATTGTATTCCCATTCACCGTCTCTGCATATGACATCGTGGGTGTCGTGAGCTTCCTCAAGGAGCACTTCGACCACTTCCAGGACACCAGCCTCGGGGTCTTCATGTCGGTCAACACACACCTCACGTCAACCGACTCCGGCAAGGTAGGATTGAAGTCTGAACTGGCTCTCGCCCCCTTCGACCTCGGCGTGACTCAAAAGTTTGAGCTCAGCAGCGCACCAAGCGAAATCCCCGGAATTGACGAGGTCAACCTCAAGCTGACAAGGCTCTCTGGACAGCCCAGGGACTGGCAGCGTCTGAATAAGATACTGCTCGACGACCTAAGAAGGCAGTTCCTGATATGGAGGTCAATACCAGCTTCAGTCATGGAGACATACCGCAACAGGACAAGCGCGGAACTGAGAATACATAAGAACAACAACCTCAACACGCCTTCTCGGGAAACAGCAAATGGAGACAGCAAATAATGTCTGAGAATTCTGAAAAAATCCCTAAAAGACGCCAGGACAAGGGCATAGAGGAGCTGCGCAACCTGATGACCGTGCCCTCGACATTCGAGGACGGATTCAACTGGATATCACTCCTGGGTGCCATCTTCATCGCACTGGTCATGATCCCCGGCTCGATATACATGGGTCTCCTGGCCGGCGCGATGAACATCGGCCCCGCCGCGCAATGGGTCACAGTAATACTATTCCTCGAAGTCGCAAGAAGAGCGCAGAGGAACCTTAAGAAGTCGGAGATATTTGTTCTCTACTACATGGCAGGCGCTGCCATGCAAATGCCTTTCTCGGGGCTGATCTGGAACCAGTTCTATCTCAGAAGCTCCGCCGCCACGGCTTACGGGATAGCCGAGCACCTGCCCTACTGGTTCGCGCCGGCAATCGAGTCATCCTCATATGCCGTACGGTCATTCCTCCACCGCGACTGGCTACCCGCAATCGGGATCATCGTCTTCGGGACATTCTTCGGCAAGCTCAGCAACCTCGTTCTGGGCTACGGCCTCTTCCGGTTGACCAGCGACATTGAGAAGCTCCCTTTCCCAATGGCCCCCATCGGCGCGCAGGGAATACTCGCACTAGCCGAGGCCATTGAGGACAAGGATGCAGACAAGAAGGAGAATTCATGGAGATGGAGGGTCTTCTCCATCGGCGGCGCAATAGGACTTTTCTTCGGCGCGATATACATGGGGCTACCGATAATAACAGGCACTTTGACCGGCAACCCCATCAGCATTTTCCCCATACCATTCGTAGACCTTACAAACAACACTCAGAAAATCCTCCCCGCAGTCGCCACAGGCATCTCCTGGGATCTCGGCAACCTGCTCATAGGAATGGTCCTGCCCTTCTACGCAATGCTGGGAAGCTTCATCGGATTGATAATCACACTCATTGCGAATCCGCTTCTCTACAAATGGCATGTCCTCAGCTCATGGCTTCCCGGCGACGACCTCGTCGAAACCACATTCAAAAACGATATTGACTTCTATTTCAGCTTCACCATCGGTGTCTCGCTTGCCATCGCTGTCACAGGCTTCTGGGAGGTTTTCTCCAACATCCGGCACAACAGGAAGCAAAAGAGGCTCGCCACAGCGACGGTATCCGCGACCTCCGTGCCGCCGGGGAGAGGAGACATCAGGCCATGGATCATACTCTCGTGCTATTTCATCGTCACCTTCACGTACATCCTTGTCTCAGGATATCTGATAGACTGGCACACAGGCGTGATGCTCGTGCTTCTGTTCTTCGGGTTCATCTACACCCCGCTGATAAGCTATGTAACGTCAAGGCTCGAGGGGATCGCAGGTCAGATCGTCGAGATCCCCATGATCCGCGAGGCCAGCTTGATACTGAGCGGCTACACCGGCGGGGTCAGCGTATGGTTCCTCCCGCTGCCGATGGCAAACTACGGCAGAGTCGTCGTCGAGTACAGACAGTGCGAGCTCACAGGCACATCCTTCAAAAGCATTTGGAAGACCCAGATAATCCTATACCCCATCATACTCGTCAGCTCGATTATCTTCGCTAGCTTCATATGGGGGCTCGCGGAGGTTCCTTCCGCAATGTACCCATTCGCACAGAAAATGTGGGAGCTGCAGGCAAAGCAAACTTCAATCATATTCTCCTCGACCCTCGGGGAGTTCTCGCTATTCGAGGACGCGTTCAACTGGTCCTATCTGTTCACTGGCGCGGGCTTCGGGGTCGTGCTTTTTGGGCTTATCAGCTCGGCCGGAGCACCGATTTTTTTGACCTATGGAGTGATCAGGGGACTCGGGCAGAGCCTGCCGCAGGCAATCCTGCCGCAGATGATCGGGGCACTGATCGGCCGATACTACTTCCAGCGGAAACTTGGCCTGATATGGCGTCAGTACATCCCCGTCCTGGTCGCCGGGTTCACCTGCGGAATGGGCCTTATCACAGTCGCCTGCGTGGGCATAACATTCCTCAGCAAGGCAGTCATTCAACTACCCTTCTAAACTAAGTTCAGGACACTCATGGACACCAATGCTCTAATCAAAGTCAGATCGGTAAACAAGATTTTCACTCTCGGGAAGATGGCGATCCACGCACTCAAGGACATATCGCTTGACATAACGCGTGGCGAGTACATCTCCGTGATGGGGCCGTCAGGGTCGGGCAAAAGCACGCTTTTCAACATGGTAGGTGCGCTCGACAGCCCATCCTCAGGATATGTGGAGGTCGCCGATGTCAACCTGACCAAACTGTCACCGAGGCAGCTCGCATTCTTCCGCGGCAACCACATCGGCTACGTGTTCCAGAACTACAACCTCATGCCAGCGTACGACGCGGTCGAGAACGTGGCCCTGCCACTCATCTTCTGCGGCGTCCCCCACAACCAGGCTGTCGAAAGGGCAAAGGATGTTCTCAAACGAGTGGGCCTGGGCGAGAGGATGCATCACAGGCCAGACGAGCTTTCAGGCGGCCAGCAGCAGCGCGTCGCAGTAGCAAGGGCACTAGCCAACACTCCGGCGATCATCCTCGCCGACGAACCCACCGCCAACCTCGACCTCAAGACCGGGGAGGAAATCATATCGTTGCTGAAAGAGCTTTCCATAGAGAACAACGTCACCGTGATCACCGCCACGCACGACCACAAGATGCTCGTCGTCTCAGACAGGATAGTCTGGATCAAGGACGGCGGCATAGACAAGATCCAGACAGCCGCGGAGGCGAACATCAAGGTCGGTAAGATCGAGTGAATTTTTCCTTTTCCTGCTCTTTCCACGCTTGTAAAATCTTTTTCCCCGTCTAGTTTACCACCCGTTCTGATCGAATTTATGCCGACGTGGCGGAACTGGCAGACGCGCTGCGTTCAGGGCGCAGTGGCCTCACGGTCGTGGGAGTTCAAATCTCCCCGTCGGCACCAATCGTCACCGCTATCGTCCACCGGCCGCATTCTCTGATCGAGTAATCGGCAATCGGTGGCCGGAGGGATAGTGTTCAGGTTTCAGGGAAACCAACAACCGGGCACAGGCAACAGGTGGCCGGTGGCCCGGCCTCGCCAAGGCTACGCCGCGGCAAGCAAGTGGTACGCCAGCCCTATGGCTGGCACTCGTGCGGCAGTTCCAAGAGCCAATTTCAAAACTACCCGTGGCCGCGCGGCCTGCCATTTTGGATGCGA
>CAZANS010000007.1:0-21491 GCA_964486565.1 uncultured Victivallales bacterium | reverse complement strand
GAGGCGGCGACGCTGAGCGGATTCAAGTCGCTGAGCCACTTCTACAGGGTATTCCGCGAGCTCGCTGGCGGCAGCCCGGGCAATCTCGACTCGATTTGAAATCTGCCGAAACGATGTTAGGTTTCTCGTTTTGAACAATGGGTGCTGAGCGAGACAAAAACGTCGGCAAGAAGAATGGACACCCCTGACGTGCGATCACTTTTACCGCTGGAGAGTATATGGAGAAGACACCTAAAGGGCTGCGAGTGCAGATAGGGATATTCGGGAGGAGGAATTCCGGCAAATCCACTTTTGTGAATGCTTTGACGGGGCAGGATGTCTCGGTGGTGTCGGACGTTCCGGGGACAACTACGGATCCGGTGGAGAAGGCGATGGAGATGCTCCCCCTCGGGCCGGTGCTCTTCATAGACACGGCGGGGATAGACGACACCGGTGCCCTCGGCGAGAAGAGGGTCGAGAAGACCCGCAAGATATTCGACCGTGCAGACATCGCGGTGATTGTCACCGAACCCGGGTCATTCGGCAAGTTCGAGCTTGAACTGATGGAGGAATTCAAGATGCGCGGCACCCCTCTGCTCGTGGCTTTCAACAAGTCCGACCTGGGAGAGCCCGGGAAGGACATTGTCGAACGCCTGGGCAAAGTCTCCGTGCCGCATATAACAGTCTCAGCGCTGAATGGAACCGGGGTCGAGGGCTTCAGGGACAAGCTTGTCGAGATGCTCCCCGACTCCTTCTTCACTCCCTCGAGCATAGTTGGGGATTTGGTGGGTCCCGGGGATCTCGTGGTGCTGGTTGTCCCGATAGACCTCGAGGCCCCGAAAGGCCGTCTGATCATGCCCCAGGTGCAGACGATAAGGGACATCCTCGACAACGACGCATACTGCATGGTTGTGAAGGAGCGCGAACTTCGCGACGCATTGTCGAGCTTTGTTAAAAAACCAGCGTTGGTAATCACCGACTCGCAGGCCTTCCTCAAGGTTGCCGCCGACACACCCGATGCCATCCCCCTCACCTCCTTCTCCATACTCTTCGCCCGCTACAAGGGCGACCTGCAGACATTCGTGGAAGGGGCCAGGGCAATCGATGATTTAAAGGTGGGCGACAAGGTGCTGATAGCCGAGGCCTGCACGCACCACCCCATCGGAGAGGACATCGGCAGGGTCAAGATCCCCCGATGGCTGACACAGTACGTAGGCGGCAAGCTGGACTTCACCGTCACCCAGGGCCATGACTTCCCTGAGGACATATCAAGATACAAACTTATAATCCACTGCGGGGGGTGCACATTCAACCCGAGGATGCTGATGTCCAGGATCATGCTCTGCAAAAAACTCGGCGTCCCGATAACAAACTACGGGATCGCCATATCATACTCGCTCGGCATCTTCGAACGCGCACTCAGCCCATTCAACCTTGACCTGAATCAGACTTCCTGATCCCGCGGCAAGCAGGTTTCAGGTTGCAGTGTTTTGCCAAGGACACGAGCGTGGACCAAGCCCCGCCAAGCGTTGAGGAAGGATCAGATACGGACTACTGCGTTGATTTCCAGGCTGAGCGTTTCCTCGGCACTATCCCTGAAGACCGGGATTTTGACAAGGCACCTGAGGTGTTCCTGCTCGACAGATGGAGTGATAGATATCTTTAGGCGATAGGATTTCTCGGACTCCTGAGTGAAGAAAATTTTCATCGGCGCGTTGCACTCGGCAAAGGTCTCCCCGATCTCCACAAGGTTGTCAACCGCATCTATTATGAACTCGTGCTCCCAGGTTCCCTTAGGCTTGATCACTCCCGCATTAATCCTGGAACGGGGATACACGCTTACCAGCCGCAGACCGTGATTGAAGTCGTCGTCCTCCAAAGTGAATCCGAATGTCCGGAATATAGGGTCACCGTCGAAAGATATATTTCCACTATTGCCTGGAGCCCTGCAGGATATCAGAAGAAGGCATGACAAGGCTGCCAGCAAAGCCGAGGCGATGTTGCGGGGCAATCTTTCGAGGGGTGTACGGGAAGGGCTGCTCAAGCGCCCTACCATGGACAAGCCTGAAAATATACCATATCCATCATTCATGGGGAGTCAATGTAGCACCGGGAATCATGCTTATCAAGGGCTGAAAAGACAGATTCTTGTTAAAAGAGCCAAATACAAAAATCCCCGTGGCCGCACGGCCTGCCCCAAGGCGAAATATCAGGCAAGCACAGCCGGTATGCGCCGGCTATTTCAGGAGGTTGGCAAGGAGAGTTGTCCTGAGGTACTCGAAGTCGAAAGGCTTTGTGATGTAGTCCACCGCGCCGGCGTCCAGACACTCCTTGGCGACAATGCCATCATTGCCGCCGGTGATCATGATGACCGGGAGGCTCGGGGCGATCTTCTGGATGTTGCGCAACACTTCCAGCCCGCAACCGTCTGGCAGGATAATATCCAGAAGCACGATGTCGAAGTTCTGTTTCCTGATCATCGCCAGCCCTTTTTCAGCAGTTGACTCGGCCACGGCATTGCAGTCGTTCGACTCGACAAATAATTTCAGCAAATCCAAAATCTGCACGTCGTCGTCAATGATCAGAATAGTCTTCTTTTCCATATTGCCGAATCCTTAAAAATTATCTATGAATTTCTCTGTCAGGGCTGAGTCAACGACAGCTCTTCTGATGTATATATTGGGCTTCTCCCTGAGATTGAGCCTGACAGGAGAGAGCTTCTCCATGCCCTGGTTGTCGATGATCAGGAGCACCTCGGGCCTGAGCAGGGCCTGCTCGCTCACTTTGACGATTTTTGCAGTCTCCCCGGAGCTGAGCTTCACAAAAGTGCCGAGCGGGTAGATGGAAAGCTTGTTGAAAAACATCTTGACGATTTCCGGGCTGAAGCAGTTACCCATGTCGTCCCTGAGCTTCCTCATTGCGTCAACGGGGGACAAGGCCTCTCCGTATTCCGGCTGGTGAGTGAGCTTCTCGAACTCATAGCAGAGGTGTATGAGCATGGAGTACTGGTACATGGCCTCCCTAAGACTTGTCTTCTGGAGTATCTGCTTGTCTTCCCTGATGAGGGATATCAGATATTGAATTGATTCGATATGGAAGTCGTCTATAGCTATGCGCTTGACATATTTTTCAGAATCCTGCTCCAGCCGATCAACTTCCTTGAGAGTTTTTTTGTCGTTGGTGTAGCTGTAGAGCTTGTCGTCATCAATGTCTAGCAGCCCTATACGATGATACATGCCCGCGGCGCATATGTATGGCAGACGAATGTCCGGCACGCCGAGATCCAACGCGATCTTCAGCGAGTATATCAGCACGTTCACCCCATGTATAACGATGATCGGGAAGACTTTCTGCCCGGTGTTCTGCAGGATGTATGAGTATGGCGCGTTGGCGAGGCCAAGCAGCATCCTCTCGTCATCCTTCACAAAGCAGATGATCTGGTCTATGAGGCTCTTGAGCCGGTTCCCGTCTGCCTTGCCGTCGGATTCCTTTAGATTCAGGCATACCGACTGGAAAGCAGATATCAAGGAGAAGTAGGCTGCCTTATGGGCAATTCTAGCCTCGCTTTCGGGGGACGGGATATTCACATCCGCGAAAGGAGACGCGAATTTGAAGAAATCATCACTTGCCAATTCACTAACCTGCATTTAATATTCCTCTGTTACCCATGTCGAGTAGCTCAGTTCGCCTTTCGACCTGTCCTGCCTCCCGAAGCGGAGACGACCTCCATTGCGTAGCACAAGGTTACATATACCATAAATATTTGAATAAGCAAGAGCGCAGTCTCCAAATAATTCGCATGACGGATTGTCAACGCGGAGATGGAGACCGTGGCAGCGATAAAGCAGACTAATGCGGCAGCGGCCGGAATCTGGAAACCCAGATTCACAAGCCTGTGTCCGATATGATCCTTGCCGCAGTACTTTATTGATTCGGCAATGCTCGATGTCGTGCCGTTGAGCCTGCGGGACAAGATGACATAGGCAAGGTCGAAAATAGGCATGCTCAAAACAGCCACCGGAATGATCGCAGCCTTCAGGGGATTAGGTGACCATCCGCCGAAAATCCCTATCGTGGCAAGGCTGAAACCTAGAAAAAAACTCCCGCTGTCTCCCATGAAAATCCTGGCCGGATGTGCATTGTAGCACAGAAAGCCCGAAAGGCTACCGATCAGCGCGAGCGAAATCAGAGCCCACTGTATCTGCCCCGTCTGCAGCGATACCGCAAAGTATGTCAGAGACGCCATCACCGAAACCCCGCTCGCCATGGTGTCCATGTGGTCGAGCGCGTTCATCGCGCTGGTGACACCTACAATCCAGATCATGGTCGCAATCAGATTCAGCGATGTGTTGAGCGCCTCATTGTCGAACCCCAAGAGCGAGTCGAGCGGTAGGTTGGTGATCACGCCGAAGCGCCAGATGAGCAAGGTCAGTGCGCCAAGAGCCGCAAGCTTGATTATCGCCGAGACGTGCCAGATGTCGTCGGCACAGCCAATAAGAAGCGCTATTCCGCCGCCGAGGAGTATTCCAGTCAAAGGCTCCGGATTGCTTATCTTGCCCAGCAGCGAGAACACGACAAGAGGGATCGCGAAGGCCGCATAGATTGCAACGCCTCCCATCCTTGGGACGGGCTTGCTGTGGATCTTCCTCTCGTTCGGGATGTCCATTATATTAAGCTTGAGCAGCATTAAGATCGCTGCCGGAATCATGGCCAGCGAGATCAGGAAGGCCGAAACCAGCGTCATCGAGTAAAGCGAAAAATCATACTGAAGCTGCATGGATTGGATCTGCGTCTTGCAGTTCGTTGTGTCTAGTTGTTTCTGTTGAGCTTCGGGAAGAGCACGGTTTCACGGACCTGGTACACTTTGAGTATGACATCAAGCATGTCTGTTATGTAGCGGGCGTAGCGGGCATACTCGCTGATTCCCTGCTCAGGCACGAAGATGATGTCGCCGCCCTGGAGAATAATGTTTCTGACATCTCTGCCATAAAGCAGGTCGTTCACGTTCACCTCTATGTATTTTGTATCCTCCTCGGAAGGTCTGAGGATCACGACTCTGGACATGTATGCATTGGTCGAGAATCCCCTGCTCATTGCGAGTGCCTCCACAAGGGATATATCTCTGGTAAAGGGGATGATTTTCGGCTCGGAGACCTCTCCCATGATGGTGATGTTCGAGTCCTCGGCATTGGCTATGTAGATGAAGTCGTCGGGCTGGAGCTTGATATTGTGCGACATGTCCCCGAGCTGGAGCAGGCGGTAGAAGTCAATATCAACGGTCTTGCCCTTCCTGGACAGATAAGATGCCTTTAGGTTGGCTGTGGTTCTCGAGCCGAACTCCGTCTGAGTATAGAGGAGCCCGCCCGCTGCAGCGATGATGTCGAGTATCCTGTCGCCTCTGTTCCATGTGTAGTTACCGGGACTCTTGAGGGCTCCGAGTACTGACACGCGCTTCTCATCCTCAGGAGGGAGCTGGACATGCTTGGATAGCACGCTGACATAAGGGGACACATAGTACTCCTCCAAGGCTTTCGTGAGGTCGTCCTTGAGCTCCTGAATTGTCTTGCCCTGGGCGTGTATCGAGCCGACAAGCAGGTAGGCTATAGACCCGTCGGGTATTACATTTACCTCCCTGGTCATTTCGGGCTCGTCGAGTATTGAGATCTCGAGGATGTCGGCGATGTTTATGCGGTAGGGAGGCGACGGTGAGTCGTCCCTGACAGGCTCGTCTTCGTCAGAATCGTGTCTCTCGCTGAGGATGTCTGCATATCTGATCAAAAGCTCGGAGGATCCGGAGACCTCAGCGGGCACAGGCTGGGCTTCCTGCTCGCCATCAAGCCCGGCATCGGAGTCCTTGGTATGAGTGCAGGATACTGCAAGCGCAAGAACCGCCAGAATTGTTAAGCACCGATTCCCGAACATATTATCCTTAACATAGTAAATCCTGATACAAATCGCACATTCTCCGTCAATACCCCAAGAGCCTTCAGCATGCAAAATAGCACTTAATCAAGAAAGTTCAAGCAATATAAGGCTCAATTCCGTCAGAAAAACGGAAACAGTCTTGAGAGGAATGATTTTTTGTATGGTATGGAGATTTCCCCGCCGGACATGCATGCGGCCAGATCCGATGCAACAACATTCATGTCCCGGTATCTGCTCTCGGGATCTCTGCTCAAAAGTTTGAGAATGACTGCATCCAGCTTCGGCCGGATTGCGGCGTTCCGCCTCGATGGCCGGACAATCTTGCCCTCGCTGACCACTTTGATCATCTCTGATATGTTTCTTGGATTGTCATAGTAGGGCATGAAATTGGTGAGCAGCTCGTAGAGCAGCACTCCGAAGCTGTAAGAGTCGTTGGTGACTTTCGTGATCTGGCCTGAAGCCTGCTCAGGCGACATATAGAATGGCGTGCCCTGCGGCATCCCCTTGAAAGGCTTGGACGGGCGGGAGACAAAAAGGTAAAAGTCGTTCAGATAAGGGATGTTGTCCTTGTCTATGAGAACGTTACTTGGCTTGAGGTCGTTGTGCACAATGCCCCTTGAGTGAATGCCAGCGAGAGTCTCTGCGATATCGGCACCGATGCGCAGTTTGTCCTTGAACGGGAGTCTTTTGTTCCCGATTACCGAATCGAGAGTGCCGCCTAGGAAAAGCTTCATGAGAATGTAGTAGAAATCCTCGACCTTGCCTGCGGAAATGACCTGGACAACTCTCTCTGTCTCCGATACCGACCGCGTATTGAGAGCTGCAACCACGATATTATCGAAGGTGTCTGACTCTATCATCGGGTTGTCCTGCATGAGTTTGACAGCAAACCTGTTGTCGTTTTTGTCCGCGCATTCATAGACAGTTCCAAGACTGCCCTTCCCGATGGTACGGACAAGCCGTAACCCATCCTCGATCTCGGCCAAGATCTTTGCTGCACGAGCATCGCCCTCAACGGCGTCAGCGGCATGGACTGTGCTATTCTGTGTCATGAGAACCATCAGGGTTTCGCGATATTGTCATTGACATGATCTTATGAGCCAGTTTTGAAATTGGCTCTCTTATCTTAACGACTACTTTTATCATTTCCCCAGTGCCTGCGAGAGGCGCGTGTGCGTCATGTGGGAAAAAGACGGCGAAATAGCCGGGAGGCGTGACGACCCACTGCTCCGGAGCGTCGAGGAAGAATTCGATGTCCTTATCCTTGTCATAGCCTTGACCTGAGAGATTTTCTGCAGGAGCCCACCCTATCGTGTCGACACCAGCAGCCTGGAACTGTATGTCTATGTAGTCGGTATGGGATTCAAGTCTCGCCGCATCCCTGCCCCTTCCTTCAGTCTCTGCGACAATCGCGAAAACGTCATCTCCTTGGATATCTACCCTGCCAGGCTCTGCCCGGGCAACATCAAGGGATTCAAGGAACGCAAAAGCCTTGTCGAACAAGGGATGCAGGCCGACGTAGGTCGTTCGGTTTCCAATCCAGTCTAAGATCACAGCTTGCGTCCTTGATGTTGAATGACACGCCCCAGAAAAATCCCTCCCGCCACAGCGGCTAATCCTTGGGTATATACAGCTTCTGCCCTATGAATATGACATCGCCCTTAAGGTTGTTCGCCTTCTTGATGTCCTCAACACTTACCTTGTACGCCCTGCCGATCGCCCCGAGGGTCGCCCCAGGCTGCACCGTGTACTCGTAGAAACTTCCCTTCATGGCAGGCCCGGCCTCCTGTCCCTCAGTCGGATGCTGGCGCTGCGCCGCAACTGTGCTGAAGGCGGAGCTGATCTGCCGTGCGACCTCCCGGGTGAGCTTTTCCATCTCCGCCTGCCTTGCGGCCTTCTCTTCGTTCAGGGCTCTCTGCATGCCGGCTAAAGATGCCTCCATCTCGGCTATCCGCCTCTTCAATGCGGCATTCTCAGCCGAAAGCTCATTGGCTTTCCTGACAAGCTGGTTGTTGTTCTCGGCAAGCTGCTTGAGACTGAATGCCATCTCAGACAAGCGCTCATCGTGCCCTCTCAGCACGTTGTTGATGTTGGATGCGGGGCCAGGCGATGCCGTGGCAGATTGAGCCGCCCCTATGCAAGCCCCTGTGGCCAGAACCAAGCCAAGAAGCCAATACGACATGCATTTCTTGCTCATTTTCTGTCCCCTTTTTCTATGTCCTTCTCGACTAGTTCGACAACATCCTTGAACTTCTCGATGTTGCCCATATCTGTTTCCATCAGAGTCTTATGCGCGTCAAGCACTGTCTCTGTCTGCTCCCTTACACTTGCCTCTCTTCTCTCTACACCCTTCCATTGTTTGGCATCGAGCACTGGATCGTCAATGTAGGTGAAGAGTTTGGCCAGCCCAAGCCCGTTGAGCAGCTTCTTGGATGCTTCGGAGGCGTTGACTATGCTCATACCCCTGTCCTTCTTTTTCTCTCTCAGCGCGATCATGGCGAGAATCCCCATGAAAGTGCTGTCCATTCCTGTGCACTGCGACAGGTTGACGATCACGTTCTTGTTCTCGCTCCCTATACGTTTTGCCAGGATGCGAATGCTTGGCCCAAGCGAAAAGTTCGCGCGGCCGACGACCTTCACGTCGAAGTTTGTCTCCCCGACCGAAATAGATAATGTCGCGTCGCCCAGCATGATGGTCACCCTTCAAGCACTGCTTTGATTCGTCTGACTCCCTGAGAAGAGCTCTCCTCCTTGATTACCCTGAACTTCCCCATACCTGCGGTGGTTTCCAGGTGCGGGCCACCACATATCTCCCTGCTGAAATCACCGATGGAATACACCTTGACCCTCTCTCCGTACCTGTCGGCAAAAAGACCGATGGCGCCTGTCTCCTTGGCATCCTCAAGGCTCATCTCCGAAAACAATACAGGCAGCCCGCATGCTATCGTCGTGTTTACTATCCCCTCGACCTCGGAGATCTGCTCCGCGGTCAGCTTGTCCGGATGCGAGAAGTCGAATCTGAGCCTCTCGGCGGTGATGTTGGAGCCCTTCTGGGCGACATGATCTCCGAGAACCTGCCTGAGAGCCTGATGGAGCAGGTGGGTCGCGGTATGCAGCGCGGCGGTTTTCTCAGAGCTGTCCGCCATTCCTCCCTTGAATTTCTGCTCCGCCCCCTGACGAGAAAGCTCCTGATGCCTCGCAAAAGCCTTCTCATACCCAGCACGGTCAACCTTGAAACCATTCGCCGCAGCCAGCTCCTCGGTCAGCTCAACAGGCAGGCCGTGGGTGTCGTGCAGTGTAAAGGCGTTTTTCCCGCTGATCATCTTGTTGGCAACATGATCAGGAACTCGGGAGATGAGCTTCTCGAACTCCCTGATCCCCTTCTCTATCGTCCTGGCGAACTGCCCTTCCTCTTGTCTAAGCTCGCTTGCGATAAGCTCGCTGCTAGCCGCAAGCTCGGGGTAGCATCCGGAGTAGTTCTCGACGACAACCCCGGCCAGCTCGGGAATGAAGCTGCATGAGATGCCTAGCTGCCTGCCCTTCAGCAGCGTTCTCCTGATAATCCTCCTGAGGACATACGGCTGGTCAACATTTCCGGGAAGCACGCCGTCGGCCACCATAAACACCGCAGTCCTTACATGGTCGGCGATGATCCGCTCGGCATCCTCACGGGGCTCCGGAGTCCGCACACCGCGGATCAAGTCCAGCTTCTCAAGAAGGGGAGTGAAAAGCTCGGTCTCGTAGCAGCTCGACTTGCCCTGGAGCACCGCACACACCCTCTCCAGACCCATGCCAGTGTCCACGTTCATCTGCTCCAAAGGCACATAAACACCGTCCTTCGTCTTGTTGTACTGCATGAAGACATCATTCCATATCTCCACCCATAGCTTGTTGTCCGGATCAAAAGACGAGGGAGGAGCGCCGCCCCCAGTCCAGAAGAACATCTCGGTGTCCGGCCCGCATGGGCCAGTCTGACCCGCAGGCCCCCACCAGTTGTCCTTCTTGGGGCGCTTGGCGATGCGTTGCTCATTGATCCCAAGTGATTTCCAGATGTCAAAAGACTCGCCGTCGAAAGGCGCGTCTTGGTCGCCCTCGAAAACCGTGACCGCCAACGAACCGGGAGAAATCCCGAGCCAATCCACGGAAGTGAGGAACTCGAAGCTGAACTCGATCGCCTCCTTCTTGAAGTAGTCCCCGAGAGACCAGTTGCCGAGCATCTCGAAGAAGGTGAGGTGAACCGGATCCCCGACCTCGTCTATGTCCCCGGTCCGGATGCACTTCTGGAAGTTCACCAGACGACTGCCCAAGGGATGTCTCTCCCCCATCAGATAAGGAACAAGAGGATGCATGCCGGCGGTCGTGAACAAAACCGTTGGGTCGTTTTCAGGGATCAAAGGCGCGCTCTTGATCTGGCGATGACCCTTGCCCTTGAAAAATTCTATATATTTGCTTCGCAGCTCGTCAGCAGTCATGCGTTATTGTACCGGTGTGATATATCATACCTGCGCCCCCCCGCACGGCGCGGGATCTAAAGCATCAAGCAACTCACAACCCTAACCATATACGCAAGGGAATGTAAATCAACCCCGGAAAACAAAAAGTATCAACTAAAATTCCCGTCCTGCCAATCTTAAATGGAATACAGCTCCCGTCCACTCGTTGTCGTCTTCCGAGTAAGACAGCGTGAAGCCTTGACTCTCAATGCCTTGGCGAAGATGTGGAAACTCCTGGCCTAAGATACCGGCGAGGATTGCCGATCCTCCTGGTTTGAGCATTGCCTTGAGAGTTGGAATGTTTCGGATTATGACGCTGGAGAGGATGTTCATCGCCACGATGTCGAAGGGTCCGGAGAAGGGAGGCGCGGGGAGTTCCCCGGAAAGCTCCGCGAGCCCCACATCAAGATCCGCGGGGTCAATCTGGTTGTCGAGCAGATTCTGGATTGTGCACTGAACGCATGCCGGGTCGTTGTCGAAAGCCAAGACTTTCCCGAACCCCATCTTGATCGCGGCAATGCCGAGTATCCCGGTCCCGCAGCCAGCATCAAGGAAGGTCTTCCGTTCTTTGTCGTTGACGGCTTCGATCATCCTGAGGCAGAATCTTGTCGTCGCGTGGTGTCCGGTGCCGAAACTCATGCCAGGGTCCAACCTCAAAACGATCTCTTCGTCCGAGCGGGGGGAATACTCCAGCCAACCAGGCCTCACAACCAGATTCACGCTGACATGCTGCACAGGGAAATGCTCCTTCCACGCCTCGGCCCAGTCCTTTCTCGCAAGAGTCCCAAGCTTCACCGCCTCAAACCTCACACCCATGTCATGCCAGAAGGCCGGAATGTCAACAAGACTGGATTTGACGGACTCCGCAGACTCTGGGCCGTCAAAATAAAACTCATGCCTCACGCATCCCCCCACAGCATCGGTGAACGTGCCGAAAGGGATGTCAAATGAAGAAAGATACTCCAGGCTGACCTCAGTATTGTCTGAAACGTCGCTAATCTCGCAGCAGTATATGGTCTCAGAGTCCATAATGGTAACGTCGCCCCACAATTGCACGGCACATGTCCGCTCAGCGCCTTCAGGTGAAAACACAAAGCACCGTGATGTTGTCCTCGCCGCCACCACGCAAAGACGCATATAAAAGCTCCCGGACAGCATCGTAGGCGCTGGCTACCCCGCTCATTATGGTTTCTATCTCGACATTCTCAAGGTGCGCGGTGAGCCCGTCGGAGCAGAACAGGTAGCGGTCGTCCTGCTTCCTGGGGTAGGTTTTCAGCTCGACATCAAGACCCATCACCGGGCCGACAGATCTGGAGATAATGTGGGAGAAGGGATGCACCCTGGCCTCCTCCAAGCTGATAAGGTTGTTCCTGACAAGCTCAGCCACATAGCTGTGGTCCTGCGTAAGCTGCATCAGCGCCCCATCCCTTAGGCGGTAGCATCTGCTGTCCCCCGCATGGGCAACGCAAATAGCCCGAGGTGAGAATATCCCCGCAACTATCGTGGTGCCCATGGGGTGCTGTATGTTGTATGACTTGTTGAGATCAAAGATGACCTGGTTGGCCTTGTGGACCTGCGTCTCCAAGAATTTTCTGATCCTCTTGGGGGATCTCATGCTGACATAATCGCTTTTGCGCCACTCCGAGGCAAGAGTCCTCATGCACAGCGCACTGGCCACATCGCCCCCCTCGTGCCCCCCGATACCGTCCGCCACGGCTACAAGGGCGTTGGGACTGCCGGTATTCACGCAATAGACGTAGCTGTCCTCGTTGACTTCCCTGACAAACCCCACATGAGAGTCGGCGACGACATCCATCGGGGATATGCAGCACATTGTCTTTGATTCACTTTTTTTCATTCAAAAAAGTTCCGCGATCCCTGCATGGGACATAATACACTAGGGCACTAGGGCACCGGAATCAGCTATCGCCCAGCAAAACAGACACCCTATATACAGTCTAATTTTAGAAAATACAAGATATTAATCGTCATTTTTTTTGCAATATCAAAATAATCGGCTATTTTTCAATTCCTTTTTAGGGTTATTAAGGGCAACTGCCGCCGGATTTTTCCCATGAGGGAGGCTCTGCGGCATACAAAATCTAGGATGCGTACCGATGATGGACACAAAGAGTGGCAAAATCCGTAACTTCGCTATCGCAGGGCATGCCGGAAGCGGCAAGACATCCCTGTGCGACCTTATGCTTTTCAAGGCCGGTGACTTTGACCGTTGCGGCAAGGTTGATCAAAAAACCAGCGTTTCAGACTACGCTCCCGACGAGCACGAGAAGATGAGCAGCATCTATGCCACTCCCTTGAATTGCCGCTGGAAGGACTGCCATTTGTTTTTCTGCGACACCCCGGGCTACGGCGAGTTCATATGCGAGACGATATCCGCAGTAAGCTATTCCGACAACGTCCTTGTCATGGTGGACGCCGTGAACGGGATTGAGATTGGCACCTCGCGCGCATGGGGGCTTGCGAAGGAGAGAGGTATCCCGCGCTGTGTGCTGATAAACCGTATTGACAGGGAGCTGGGAGATTTCTTCAAAGTGCTCGGCCAGCTTCAGGATGTCTTCGGAAAGACTGTATGCGTCCCGTTCACGCTTCCGGTAGGCAAGGAAAGCTCGTTCTCAAGTGTCGTCAATGTCCTTAAGGGCAAAGATGTCCCTCCCGAGCTTGAGGCCGAGGTAGGGAAATATCGGGAGCAGCTCATGGATTCCATAGCCGAGTCCGACGAGGAGCTGATGATGCGCTATCTCGAAGGTGAGGAGCTGAGCGACGAGGAGATATCCCGCGGACTGCACAAAACCATACTCGCCGGCGCACTCGTGCCGGTGTTCGCCGGAAGCGTGGAGAAAGACATAGGCATAGCCGAACTTATGGACGGCATGGTCAACCTGATGGCCGACCCTATGGCCAAGGGGAAGGTGATGCTGGAAGACGGCGAGAAGATGACGCTGGACAGCGCAGCCCTTGCCACAGGGATTGTGTTCAAGTCAATTATTGACCCCTTCATCGGGCAGCTAACCTTCATGCGCGTGATCTCCGGAGAATTCAAGTCCGACTCCGAGGTGTTCAACATCAGCAAGGGCTCCAAAGAGCGTTTCGGGTCGTTTTCCCTGATGAACGGCAAGCTGCAGGAAGCTGTTGCACAGGCTGCCCCCGGGATGGTCGTTGGCATTCCAAAACTCAAGAGCACAGGCCTGAACGACACGCTGTCCTTGTCGCATGCCGCAAAGCCTTTGAAGAGGATAACGTTCCCAAACACCGTCATGTCATACGCGATAACCGCGGTCAAGAGTGGCGAGGAAGAGAAGATCGGCTCAGGCCTGGCAAGGCTGGCCGAGAGCGACCCGGGAATCAAGATCGAGCGTAACGCCGAGACCCACGAGCTTATCCTTTCCGGGATGGGTGACCAGCATCTGACTCAGGTACTCAAGAAGCTCAAGGAGAGCGCGAAGGTGGATGTGAACTTCGCCGCGCCGAAGATTCCCTACAGGGAGACAATCACCGGCACCGGCGAGGCAAGCTACCGGCACAAAAAACAGTCCGGCGGGCATGGTCAGTTCGGCGAAGTATTCCTGAGGATATCCCCGAATCCAGAGGGCTTCGAGTTCTCCAACGATGTCGTCGGAGGCAACATACCGAAAAACTTCATCCCCGCCGTCGAGAAGGGCGTGGTGGAGGCAATGCAGAAAGGCCCACTGGCGGGATGTACCGTGCAGAACATGACAGTCTCAGTATACGACGGCAAGCACCACCCCGTGGACTCGTCTGAAATGGCATTCAAAATCGCCTCCAGGACAGCATTCAGGAAGGCGATGGAAAACGCCAAGCCAATACTGCTGGAGCCAATACAGAAGGTCAAGATCATGATCCCGGACGAGTACATGGGCGACATCACCGGGGATCTGAACCAGAAGCGCGGCCGAATCCTAGGGATGAGCGCCGAGGAGGGCTTGCAGGTGGTCAACGCCGAACTGCCTCTGTCAGAGATGGCGAGATATGCAACCGAGCTCCGAAGCATGACCCAGGGCCGGGGTTCTTTCTCGATGGAGTTCGACAGGTACGAGATGGTACCCTCAAACGTGGCCAAAGAAATCATAGATGCCTATCAGGCGGAGAAAGAGGAAGAGTAGCAGGGGAAATTTTCTTCTTAACCGCTTGCAATAAACGATCCGAAGGCTATCTTATGGCGCTTTATCGAATTTGTTTGTTTTGTCGGCTACCCTACGGGGCTGCCACAGTTTTGTGTGTCCCCCGGGATGGTCGGGTGACGGCGGCGGGCTGACGGCCCGGTAACAGTAACAAATCAACAAGAACAAAAAAATGACAACAGAAGAAACACTGGAGGGGACCTCGACATACGTGGACCTCAGCAACATGCCCTCAATGGACGAACTGCTTTCAGAAGAGGTGCAGACAGATTTCGTCGAGGGCTCGATCTACAAGGGCAAGGTAGTCGAGAAACGTGATTCCGGAGCACTGCTCGATATCGGATACAAGGCCGAAGGATATCTCTCAAAAGAGGAATTCCTGGACTGGGAGAACATCAAGGTAGGTGACGAGGTTGACGTCCTGCTCGAGGAGTTGGAGAACGACAACAGCATGCCCGGGATCAGCTCCAAAAAAGCTGTGTTCCAGAAGTCATGGGCGAAGATCACCGAGGAAAGCGCGGAGGGCACCATCGTCAAGGGCATAATGAAGAGCCGTGTGCGCGGTGGGATCATCGTTGACGTAGACGGCATAGAGGCCTTCCTTCCTGGATCACAGATTGATGTAATGCCAGTCAAGAACCTCGACGACTACCTCAACAAGGAGTACGAGTTCAAGATATTGAAGATCAACGACGAACGCAAGAACATAGTCGTATCCAGACGCGAGCTCCTCGAGGAGAGCATAGCTGAAAAACGCACGGAGATAATGAAGGACATCGAGCCCGGGCAGCTACGCAAAGGAATCGTGAAGAACATCACAGACTTCGGCGTGTTCGTGGACCTCGGCGGCCTCGACGGCCTGCTTCACATCACAGACATGTCATGGGGCCGAATATCACACCCAAGCGAGATGGTCGAGGTGGGGCAGGAGCTGGATATCGTAATACTCGATGTCGACGAAGTCAAAAGCCGGGTGTCGCTGGGATTGAAGCAGAAGACAGAAAACCCCTGGGACAACATCGAGCAGAAATTCCCCATCGGCTCGAAAGTGAAGGGGCGTATAGTCAACATCATGCCTTATGGCGCATTCATGGAGATATCCGACGGCATCGAGGGACTCATCCACGTCTCCGAAATGTCATGGACAAAGCGGATAACCAAGGCTGGAGATGTACTTAATCTGGGCGACGAGGTCGAGGCCGCCGTGCTAGACATCAAGAAAGATCAGAAAAAGGTGTCCTTGGGGCTACGACAGATCGAGCAGAACCCCTGGGAGGCTCTGGCACAGAAATATCCCGTGGGCACGAGAATTCACGGCAAGGTAAGGAACATGACCAGCTACGGGGCATTCGTCGAGATCGAAAACGACATAGACGGCATGATACATATCTCCGACATGTCATGGACACGCAAGATCAACAACCCCAACGAGGTCGTCAAGCCCGGGGACGAGGTTGACGCAGTCATCCTCGACATAGATGCCGCGCAGCAGAGGATCTCGCTGGGCATGAAGCAGGCAGAGATTGACCCATGGGAGAATATCGAGAAAATTTACAAGATCGGCGACATCGTGAAGGGCAACATCGCGAAGATAACCGCTTTCGGTGCCTTCGTGGAGCTGTCAAACAAAATTGACGGACTGATCCATATCTCCCAAATCAGCAACGAGCGCGTCGAACGCGTGAAGGACGTGCTGAAGATAGGCGACGAGGTAGAGGCCAGGGTCATCAAGATGGACAAGGACGAGCGCCGTATAGGCCTGAGCATCAAGGCGATCAAAGAAGACTTCTCAGCTGACGACCTGAAGGCCGTCAGCGAGGAAGTCTCGGTCGCCATGAAGGGCGGCGCGATGGTGGGGATGGGCGAGGCTTTCGACAATGCCCTCGGCGGTGTCGCCGATGGACAGGATGAAGAGCCAAAGAAACCCTCCAGGAGCGCCAAGTCCAAAGCGAAGAAGGAAGAGGCTGAAGCCACGAAGGGTCAAAATGCCAAAGCACCTGCATTGGAGCCTTCAGAAGAGGCGCCCCCTGCTGAGCCCGAGGAATCGGAAGCTGCCGTCTCCGAACAAACCAAGGATGCCAATGAGGATCCAGCGGTGGAAGAGGAGGGGGAAAAGGCTCTGCCCTAACCCATCTTTAGCCAAAGAATCTGCCTTTGTACTGAAAAATTACATATTAAGGCAGCCTGACCCCGTCCCCGCACGGGGTTAACTTGAGAAGTCCGCAGACTCGAGGATTTGCCTCACCTTGTTGCAGAATTTTGCGCCCTCGGCGCCGTCAACTACGCGGTGGTCGGCGCTGAGCGTGATCTTCATGATGTCTCGGACGACGATTTTGCCCTCCCTGACGACTGGAGTTGGTACAGTTGATGACACGGCCAGTATCCCTGACTCGCCAGGGTTGATTATTGCTGCGAAGTTCTCGACATCTAGCATTCCCATGTTTGAGATTGAGAAAGTCCCGCCCTTCATCTCGTCTGGGAGTAGCTTTCCGGCACGAGCCTTCTCCGCCAGCTCGGAGACCTCGGCCTGTATCTCGTCAAGCGCTTTTTTGTCCGCGTTCCTGACCACAGGGACGACCAGTCCCTGCTCGAGGCTGACCGCCACCCCAATATTGACCTTGGACCTGTATGACGCCGAGACCCCGTCGCTCGATGCGTTGAGCATTGGGAAGTCCTTCAGCGCCATCGCCACCGCCTTGATTATAAACACGTTGACGCTCAGGCTGATGCCGTCCTTCTTGAGGGCTTCGCGGGTGTTTTTTATCCCGGTCATGTCCACCGAGGTAGTGACGTAGAAATGCGGTATCGTCTGCTTTGACCTAGCGAGCCTCTGCGCGATGATCCTGCGCATGGAGGAGAACTCCCGTGGCCTCTCTGAGACTGCGTTTCTGACATCCGCGAGGGTCACCCTGCCGACATCCCCGCTACCCTCGATCTCAAGCAGCGCGACCTTCTCCTTCGCCGCGAGATTGAATGCCGCGGGGGTGATTTTTTTGTTCATGTATCCGGAGGTCTCGAGGTAAAGCCTGACATCCTTCTCGGTTACCCTTCTGGAGTCGCCGCCCGAGCCGGGAACCTTCGACAAGTCAATGAGGTAGTCCTTGGCAAATGCGCGTGCCCTCGGGCTGGGTTTGGGCTTGTGGGCCTGAACAGTCGGCTGGGCGACTGCAGATGGCTGGGGGGTGACGGAAGGCTGAGGGGCGGCTCCAGCCTTGTCGCCCTCGGATATCTTTGCAGCCGGGACAGGGGGGGGCACAGGCTTCTTCTCCGCCGGAGCCGGCGCGGCAGGCTGCTCTATATCGGGTATCGCCTCGCCTTTCTCACCCACAACGGCCGCGATGCTCATCACAGGCACCTCCTTGCCAGCAGGAATCACAATCTTCAGCACTGTCCCCTCGAACTGGGACTCGACCTCCAGGACAGCCTTGTCCGTCTCGACCTCAAAAAGAATGTCCCCCTTCTTGATGACATCCCCCACCTTGACCCGCCATTTCTCGATCGTCACAGTCTCCTCGGACTGACCCAGCTTGGGGATAGGTATCTTCGTAGCCATAAATCATCTCCGATAAAATACTAAATTCTAAACTCTAAATCCTAAACAATTGGTTAAATCCTAAGCTCTAAACAATCAAATCAACATGAAACAAAATCGTTGTTTGCTTGGTTTATTATTATTGTTTCGCATTTTGAACTGTCTTGTATTTTGAAATTGTTTAGTGTTTCGGTATTCGACATTCGATATTTTCTTACATCGTCTTCTTCGCTGCCATCGCCATATCCATCGGTGTTGGCAGGAATGCTGCCTCGAGGGTGTATGCCTGTGGTGCGATTCCGTTCTTTGCGCCTACCTTCATTGGAGGTGCGTCGAGGTAGTCGAAGCATTCCGCAGTGACACGCGAGATTATCTCCCCGGTGTAGCTGCCGATGTCCACGCACTGGCTTATGGCGACGCATCGCCCCGTCTTTTTCACTGACTCGAACACGGTCTCCCAGTCGAAAGGCACGAGTGTCCGGGGGTCTATGATCTCGACGCTGATGTTGTCATCAGCGAGTATGTCGGCGGCCTTGATGGCGTCGGGCACCGCGGGTCCCCATACGACGAATGTCACGTCGCTGCCCTCGCGCACGATGTTGGCCTGGCCGAAGGGGATGAGATATTCCCCCTCGGGCACGACTTCCTTTTCGTTGTACAGGAGCTGCCCCTCGACAAAGATGACAGGGTTGTCGTCGCGGATGGCTGTCTTGATCAATCCCTTGGCGTCGTATGCGTTGGATGGGTAGGCCACGTAGGTGCCCGGGATGTGGCAGAACATGGACTCCAGGGACTGCGAGTGCTGCCCGCCGTATCCCTTGCCGCCCCCCACGCTGCATCTGATCACCATGGGCACCTTGGTCGAGGCACCAGTCATGTAGTGCCATTTCGCGGCCTGGTTTGAAATCTGGTCGGATGCCATGAGTGCGAAATCCATGTACATCAGCTCTACCACCGGGCGGTAGCCGGTCATCGCCATCCCCACACCCGTGCCGCAGATGCAGGCCTCGGAGATCGGCGTGTTGAACACACGGCCTCTGCCGAAGTACTCGAGAAGCCCCTTGCTGAGCTTGAACGCGCCGCCGTAGTCTGCCACGTCCTCGCCATATAGCACCACTCGGCTGTCGCGCTCCATCTCATCGATGATGCCCTCCTTGATTGCGTCGCGGTAGTTTGTGCGGCCTTCGGCGTCACGCTTGATCTGCGGACGGTCGCCGCGTGTCTTGCCGTCGCGGTATACCTCAGGGACGACCTCGCAGACGCTTTCGGTGTACATGTATTTTATGACGTCCTCCGGCACCGGATCGGGTGAGTCGGCCGCGCGCCGTGCGGCTCTCTCGTTGCGTCTCGCCACCTTCTGCTCGATCGCGTCCAGCTCTTTCTCGCTTGCACCCTTCGCGGCCAGTATGCGCTTGCGGAAAGTGCCCACCGGGTCAACCTGCTTCCAGCGCTCCTCCTCCTCTTTCGTGCGGTACTCGTTGCGAGGGTCGGAAAGCGAATGCCCGTAGTAACGGTAGGTGTCAAGCTCCAGAAGCACAGGCCCATTACCGGCGGCAATAGTCTTCTTGGCCCTTTTAATCGCGTCCCGGACAGCCAGGATGTCCATCCCGTTGACGACCTCGGCGTTCATGTTGTCGTTGTCGAATCCCGCTCCCCTGCGCGCGAGGTAGTCAACTCCGTTGACCTCCCCGTCCGCTCGCCCGGTCATCCCAAAATGGTTGTTAACTATACAGTATATTATGGGAAGCCCCTTGACTATGCTGGTGAGCTTCGGGTTGGTGAACTGCTCCTGGGCGGCCCAGTTGAGGGACTCGAGCACCACCCCGTTGGCGTATGCGCCGTCGCCTGCGAAGCAGCAGACCATCCTGTCCTGTTTGGCGGGGTCCAGATCAATGCGGCATGACATCGCCGCCCCGGTGGCAATGGGCACGCCGCCGCCGACTATCGCGTTTGCGCCAAGATGCCCCACGCGGAAGTCCGCTATATGCATGCCACCGCCGCGTCCCTTTCCGTAGCCTTCCTCCTTGCCGAAAAGCTCGCAGATCGTACGGTATACATGATCCTCCATCACTGCCTCAAGCAACTGTTCGCTCTTCAGCGCGGAGAATTCCGGGCACCTTTCTCTCAGCTCTTTCTCGCTCATGCGGCAGATCGCGTGGAAACCCTTTGCGATCGAATCGCCGTGTCCACGGTGAGTCGAGGTTATGTAGTCTGTGATGTTGAGCATGCTGCACGACCCGGAGGCAGTCGCCTCCTGCCCGATCGAAAGATGCGTCGGGCCACGGTACTCGTAGTCGCTTATGATCTCATAAGCCCCTGTGCGGCACTTCAGAATCATCTCCTCAAACTCACGTATCACCAGCATTGACTCGTAAAGCTCCAGCAGCTCGGCCTTGCTCAGGCTTTTCGACTGCAGCTCCTCCTTGAGGGTCTTTTCGTACTGGAATGCAGGAATGTCCTTCGTCTTAACCTTGCGGGCCTTGAAGTCAGGCCCAAGATCGCTGTAGTAGTTGCCCATCTCAATTTCTCCTGTCTATAGATTCTCTCAACATATCACCTCCACGCCGCCGTCACGAAGATCGTCCGCAAATTCCGCAGGGACCTGCTTGTCGGTTATCAGCACGTCTATGTCATTGAGCCTGCCGCTTAACGCGAATGACTCGATTCCTACCTTGCTGCTGTCCGCGAGCACGAACACCTTCTGCGCCCGCCCCATCACCAGCTCCTTGGTGAAGGCCTCGTTGGGGTCAGTGGTCGAGATGCCCGCGCCAGTTATCCCGATCGTGCCAAGAAAAGCCTTGTCAAAATGCATCCTCTCAAGAAACTTCCCGGTCAGAGCACCAACCAAAGTCCTGCTCAGCTTCCTGAACTCGCCCCCAACCAGAATTATCCGGTGCTCCGTGTCGTAAAGCTCAGTCGCCGCCATAAGGGAATTCGTCACTATCAAAAGATTCTTCCGAAACCCCAATAACTTCGCCAGATACTGCACGGTGCTCCCCCCGTCAAGATACAAAGTGTCCGAATCCTCCACCAAAGAAAGCGCCAGATTCGCTATCCTCTCCTTCTCGGCGGCATTCCGCGCCGCCTTCTCAAGAAAAACAGGCTCAGGATCCAGGCCGCCAAGCTTCAGCGCCCCGCCGTGAACCCGCCTGACCTTCCCCGCAGACTTCAGAGTCAACAAGTCCCGCCTTACCGTAGCCTCGGATACTCCAACCCGCTCGCTAAGCTCTGCTATACCCGTGAAACCCTTGTCCAACAGACGCAGTATCACACCCTCACGCTCCACAGACAACAACTTGTGCCTAACAGACGACATATCATCCCTCTCCAATATCTAAATAATAATCAGAGCCAATTTCAAAACTCCCCGTGGCCGCGCGGCCTGCCATTTTGGATGCGAGG